>JAYUBV010000224.1:0-6692 GCA_043740655.1 Pseudomonadota bacterium
GTGGGCTTGCAGGGTAGCGGTAAAACGACCACGGCCGTCAAACTGGCCAAGCACCTCAAAGAGACTTTGAAAAAATCGGTCGTCGGTGCCTCCATCGACTTGTACCGCCCCGGTGCGATCGAACAGTTAAAGGTTCAGCTGGAAGCCTTGGGCATCGAGCACATCGATAGCAATGTGACCAACTCTGCGCGCGATCGGGCTATCCTCGCGCAGGAAGAGGCCATCCGCCGCCAGGCCGAAGTGCTGATTCTGGACACTGCGGGCCGTTTGCACGTCGATCAGGAGATGATGGACGAAATACAGGAGGTCCAGCAGGCGCTAAAACCTGCCGAAATCCTGCTCGTCGTGGACGGCATGATCGGACAGGACGCGGTGCAGGTCGCCACGGCCTTCCAGGAACGGCTACCCCTCACCGGCGTAGTGCTCACCAAGCTGGATGGCGACGCGCGCGGTGGCGCGGCCCTCTCGGTCCGTGCGGTCACCGGCTGCCCGATCAAGTTCTTGGGCGTGGGCGAAAAGGCCGGCGACCTAGAAGTTTTCCATCCGGACCGTCTCGCGTCGCGCATTCTGGACATGGGCGACTTACTGTCGCTCGCCGAGAAGGCGCAAGCGACTCTCGATCCCGAAGAGGGGTTAAAGCTCGCTAAGAAGGTGAAGAAGAACGAGTTCACGCTCGCCGACTTTTACCTTCATCTGCAGCAGATCAAAAAGATGGGGTCGTTCGAGAACCTGCTGAAATTCCTGCCCGGCATGGGCCAGGTATCTAAGCAGCTTCGCGCGATGCCGCCCCCCGACGCCGAGCTAAAGAAGATCGAGGCCATCATCCTTTCTATGACTCCCCAAGAGCGGGTCGACCATAACGTCATCGACGGTAGCCGTCGTCGCCGCATAGCCGGCGGCAGCGGAACTAAGGTAGAAGACGTAAACCGGTTGATGAAACAGTTCTTGGAAGCTAGAAAGATGATGAACCGGTTCTCCAAGTCGGCTATGGGAAAACGTAGAAGCTTGTGGTAAGACAACGACTTTTTGTAGGGAAGGACCATTTTCGAGCCGCTCAACGATGAGCCGCCGAGGAAGATTAGAGCATGGCAACAGTTATCCGCTTTTCGAGACACGGTACGAAGAAACGCCCCTTTTATCGCCTAGTTGTGCAAGATAAGACGTCGCCCCGCGACGGCAAATTCATCGAGCATATTGGCTCGTTCAACCCGCTTAAAGAAGGGGCGATCACCATTGAACGTCCGCGTCTGGAGTACTGGTTGAGCGTTGGGGCTAAAATGTCGGCCACGGTCGCTAGCACCTTCAAACCGCTCATGAAGAGCTGGGGAACGACGGCGGCTACCGAAGCTCCGATGGCTCCGGCCCCGAAAAAGCCGGCTGCTGCTAAGAAGCCTTCGGCTGAAGCGTAATCCATGTGAATTTGATTCACGCGGGGATGGTTGTTAGGCCCCATGGGCTCGACGGTGCCGTTTTAGTTCGGACCGACTCCGGTGACCAATCGTCACTGGCGTACGTCCCGCAAGTCTGGCTGGGGAAAAGCCCCGGCGACTGCCGCCCCTATCAGGTCGCCGAAACGGCCTGGATGCCCAAAGGGTGGAAAGTGAATTTTGAGGGCGTCGGCCGTATCGAGGACGCCCAACCCCTCATCGGACTTCAACTTTACGTCGCCCGGGAAGATCTCGAAGATACTTTTGACGACGAATTTTACATCACGGACCTCGAGGGCATGGATGCCGTCGATGAGCAGGGCAAGGTAGTAGGGAAATTTCTCTACGCCGTAAGCGCTGCCGGCGGAAAGAGTGCCGATTTGTGGTGGTTCAGCATCGGCGGCAAGGAAGTAGCGCTTCCTGCCGTTAAGAAACACATCCTCAGCGTAGACCTAAAGAACAAACGGATCGTTATCGCCCACTGGGCGATAACCGACTAACGGGAAGTTCTCGAAATGAAGTTCACTTTCATTACTCTCTTTCCGGAGACGATCCGGGCGTGGCTGGACTGCAGCATCATCGGCCGCGCGCGCGCCGCTAACCTTTTCGACTACGAAACCCTACAACTCCGCGATTTCGCCAGGGGCAAACATGCGACCGTGGACGATACCGCTTATGGCGGCGGCGGCGGCATGGTGTTGAAGGTGGAACCGTTGGCCGACGCCGTGGAAACGGTAAAGGCCCGATCGGCTTTACCCGTGACGGTCATCTCGTTTTCTCCGGGCGGCGCCCGTCTGAACCAGGCTTTACTAGACGGCATGCCGTCCAACGACAAACGCCACTATGTACTCGTTTGCGGCCACTACGAAGGGATCGATCAGCGATTTTTGGACCACTGGGTGGATCTAGAAATCTCGATTGGCGATTTCGTAGTCTCGGGCGGCGAGCTTCCGGCCCTGCTCTTTGCCGACGCGATGATTCGCGGGCTGGAAGGGAGTTTGGGAAATCCCGAAGGTTACCGCAAAGAATCGTTTCAGCTCGTTGATCCGAAAGACGGCTCGACGCTTATCGAATATCCGCATTTCACCCGTCCGGCCGATTACCGCGGCCACGCGGTTCCCCCGGTCCTAACCAGTGGCGATCACGGGGCCATTGAAAAATGGCGGCTTGAGCAATCCCGATTAAGGACGAAAATGCGCGAATCCAATCCGGTTTTTGACAACGTCACCCCACCTTCGGATACTCGCCCCAATGGCTGACTATAACTCCTTGGGTATTTTGGGGATCGACCACGTCGAATTTGCCGTCGGAGATATCGAAAAGGCCTCGGAAATTTATTTGCGCATGGGTTTTGAAAAATCGGCCGTGCGCGAACTTAAGGATCGCGGTCTGCGATCGTACCTCTTTACCCAAAATCAGATCGCCATCGTCGTCAGCCAATCACTCAGCAAGACCGATCCGGTGAGCCGCTTCGTGGAAGCCCACGGCGACGGTCTCTACCAGCTTGCCTACCGTTGCAAAGACGCCACGACCGCTTTCGAAGCAGCCATTCAGCGCGGAGCTCAGATGGCGGAAGGGCCGAGAACCAGCACGCGAGATTTCGGCCAAGTGCAGTCCGCCTCGATCCGCAGCTTTGGCGATGTCCGCATTGGCTTTGTCACCCGCGAGGGAACGCTGTTTGGCGAAGGCTTCGAGATCCCCTTCCGCGCGCAGAATGCGGGCGTCGGTCTAATGAGTTTCGATCATGTGGCCATCAACGTGGAGCAGGGAAAGCTGGACGAGTGGGCCGGCTTTTGTGAGTCCGTATTCGGATTGAAAAATACCCGCGTTTCTGACCTGCCGACGGATCAGTCTGGTTCGTACCTCAAGGTGATGGAGAGCCCGGACGGCCAAATGCGCTGGGTCTTAAATGAGTCAAACGGTCAGCCGTCCATCGTGCAAGAGTTTCTCGACGTAAACCACGGCGCGGGAGTGCAGCACATTTGCCTTTCTACCGAAGGAATCGTACCGACGGTGCAGGCATTAAAGAAAGCCGGAATCCCTTTCTGGTCAGCCATCAGCCCCAACTATTACACAGCCCTGCCCCAAAGATTACCCCAGCTTGAAGAGTCCATCGGCGAGCTTGAATCGCTTTCAATCCTGGCGAACGGCAACGCGAAGGGCTACCTGCTACAGATTTACAGCGGCAATCTCGTTGGGCCGTTTCTGTACGAAATCATCCAGCGCAAAGGGCACGACGGTTACGGCGAAGGAAACTTCTCCACCGTGCTCCAGGCCATGGACGCCGAAACTCCGCGCCTTTAGAGCGATACGGGCTACCGCGCCGTACCTCGTGACGAAATTGGGCCGTTTGTACGGCGAATGGACGGGCACCCGCCTATTCCGACCGAACTCGGGTTTGGCACGGCTTGCAAGCTCGAAGTGGGGCTGGGAGGAGTAAGTACCGTGTGGTTTGGCTGCGCAAAATGGGGTGGCTTGATGGGGCTAGCGTTGCTCGCCGGCTGCGGCACGCGGCACTACCACATTACGGGAGATCCCGCCCAACCCTTCATCGATCCCCAGCCCTGCCCGACCGATAAAGTAGGGGCCTCCGATCTCGACGCCAGAATCGCCACGATCAAGTCGAAGTTCGGAATCGACGTCCAGTACCGGGACCTTACCAACACCCGTTACTACACCGTGAAGGCTATAACGGAACCCGGTTACTCCGCGCTCAATTTCTACCTCGGGCATTTGGAAACGGAGCTGGGTGCTTATGCCCCAGGGATACTGCCGCTTGGAGAAATTCGCCGGATAGGCTTCGTCCACGATGCAAAGCTACAAGGGATGGCCGTATCGGGACTCGCGTCCTACGCGGAAAGCCTGATCCTTTTCAATTTCCCCTCGGACGTCTGCGATCCCTTATGGACGGTGGGAACCATTCACCACGAGGTGCTCCACATGCTTCAGATCAACTCGGCCACAAACTTCCTGCCGGCGGAAGGGTGGGTCGCGTTAAATGACTGGCCTTTCTATTACCAGGATGAACGCAAGGTTTCCGGTGGACACGTTCATCCCCCTGGATTCGTCACGGACTACGCGATGAAAAACGCGTTCGAGGACAGCGCGGAAACTTTTGCAGCGTTGATGACGTCCAAGGCGGCGACCCTTCTAGCGGGGTGGTTGCCGAATGATCACGTCCTCACCGCTAAAGTCTCGTTCATGAAAAATCGCTTTCAGACCCTAAATCCGACCTTTAACCAGGCTTTCTGGGAGAAAAGACGGCTCGGTACGGCGCCTTAGTTCCACCGGCGCTAGGGGGTACTGACCGATAGCGGGATCTCGACCACGGCATTGGCCACCATCGAATGGCGATCGATTGCCTTGTGGCCGTGGAGCCAGGCGACCGAAGTTCTCCCCTTATGCGGCTTCATCCATAGCTTGAGCGTTAGCTCCCACTTCCCAGACTGGGCAGGGGGCAGATCGACCACCGGGATCTCGGCGACCGCCGCCCCAAAGCTCCAGGTCTGGGAGGGCTCGGCCGCACCTTTCCCCGACGCCCGCGGCGTGATGTTGAGTTCCCAGTGGCTGGCCCCCTCCCGAATGGCCTCCCACCCCTGAGATTTCAGAGCGGCCGGAAGCCTCGGTTTGAGGGAAAAAGAGGTGCCAGACGCTCCGCATCCCAAAAGGCTTACCAGGCAAGCTTTTGCAGCCAACCCCACTACTAAATTAAGACGGCGCTTATTCATGTGCCACCCTGATGCGAAGTTTGTTCCAACCCCTTGAATCTATTGGAGGGTAGTGTAAAACCGATTTTCGGTTGGGTGGGGATGCATTCCGGAACCGCGCCAGCAAAGGCAAAAGATATTGACACTTTGCCCCGCCCATAGGAAAAAACTCGGACTCATTTTTAGCGCTTTGCGAAAATGGCCTAAGGGTCACTCCTGAGTAGCTTATGGGTGTCAGGAGAACAAACTAACGATGGTATTGCAAAACCAGGGTGTGGGCGAATCGTCCGCCAGCCGGACCTCCAAACGGGGGATGAATGAGGAAATCAAAGGAACAGGATTTATGAAAAATCGGCGTCTTCTTTCTATAGCGGATCTTCCGGAGCTTCCGGAGAACGATAAAGAACTTGAGTCTCGTGCAGAGTCCCTGAAAGAAGATGGCCTTACCTTCTCTCAGCTCCTCGAAGAGACCTCTAAAGGGGTCAAATTCCAAGAGGGTGAAGTCGTCGAAGGACAAATCATCAGTGTCTCGAACGACTACGTAACCGTCGACATCGGTTACAAATCGGAAGGCGCGATTAACGCCGCCGAATTCATGGATAACCGCGGTGAGATTGGGATCAAACCCGGTGACCATCTTCTAGTTTATATCGAACGCGTCGAAGACGACCACGGTCGTTTGATCCTCTCTAAAGAGAAGGCCGACGTGCTCCGCGCTTGGGACGAAATCAGCGAAGCCTGTGAAAAGGATGAGTTGGTTGAAGGTACCGTCGTCGCGAAGGTCAAAGGCGGCCTCTCGGTCGATATCGGCGTGAAGGCGTTCTTGCCCGGTTCTCAGGTCGACATCCGTCCGACCAAGAACCTCGACCAGTTCCTCGGCAAGACCTTCAAGTTCAAGATCATCAAGTTCAATAAGAAGCGCGGAAACATTGTTCTTTCCCGTCGCCTGCTGCTCATGGAAGAGCGCGCGCGCATGAAGGAACAGACCCTGTCGCAGATTCAAGAAGGCATGGTCACCGAAGGCGTCATCAAGAACCTCACCGAGTACGGTGCGTTCATTGACCTCGGCGGCTTGGATGGTCTTCTGCACATCACCGACATGTCCTGGGGACGCATCAAGCATCCTTCGGAAGTGTTCAAAGTCGGCGATAAGATCAAAGTTAAAGTTCTCAAGTACGACGAAGAAAAAGAACGCGTCTCCTTGGGCTACAAGCAGCTGCTCCCGGATCCGTGGAACACGGTCGAAGAGCGCTACTCGGTTAGCCTGCGCGTGAAGGGCAAAGTGGTCAGCCTTACTGACTACGGCGCATTCGTCGAGATCGAGCCGGGCGTCGAAGGTTTGGTACACGTATCGGAAATGTCTTGGACTCAGCGCGTGAAGCATCCGTCGAAACTCGTAAACGAGGGCGACGTGGTGGAAGCGGTTGTGTTGGACGTAGATATGGGCAATCGCCGTATCTCGCTCGGCATGAAGCAGATCGAGCCGAATCCGTGGGACCTCTTGGCCGAGAAGTATCCGCCGGGAACCCACATCAAGGGCACGATCAAGAACACGACC
>JAYUBV010000225.1:0-6690 GCA_043740655.1 Pseudomonadota bacterium
TGGTTTCGCTGTACCACCACCGCATTGAATATCCGGGCAACCCCAAGTCGGACACGCGCCTCATCGGCACCCCGGCCCTTACGGTTCCCGAACCGCCTAAACAGATTCAGGGGTAACCGTGGCGAGTTCCCTCACAATCAGTACGGTGACCCTCACGTTGACCACCAACACGCTCATAACCGCCTCGGCCGCCAAAAAAGTTTTGAGGGCGGCGGAAGGCTGTTTAGAAACGCTGCTCGCCAAGCAGAATCGTTTGAAGCTGGCGAAAAAGACGGAATATTGCATCAGCCTGGAGATGGTTGCCGACGATAAAATGGCGAAGCTCAACCGCATCTTCCGCGGCAAGTCCTACCCAACCGATGTTCTGACCTTTGCCCGGTGGGAGGCCCGGGGTTTGCCTAAGGGATTCGTGATTTCCGATTTAGGGGACGTGCTGGTCGCCCCTGCGATCGCCAAGCGCCAGGCCAAAGAATTTCACAATACTTACCTCGAAGAGCTGCAACGCCTCACCGTCCACGGCCTGCTCCACCTCTTCGGCTACGATCACGAAACGAACGCCACCGACGCCAAGAAAATGTTCGCCCTACAGGAAAGGATTCTGAAAAACCTCTAGCTTCGGTTTCCTCTTTTTCACTGGCAACACTCTGTTGCCTTTGTTACAAGCCGAGGTATGGAGCAAGCGGCGATTAGTAGCGGTTACCGCCAGCGGATTTTTAGCGAGCTGGTGGCGCGCCAAGGGCGCAACCCCGCGTATTCATTGCGCAGCTATGCTCGCGACCTCGGCATGAGCCCCACCACCCTGTCGCGCCTATTCAACGGCAAGCGCCGTCTTTCCGTGCGCAACGTAAAACGGGTGGCGGTCCGCCTGGGCTTCGCCCCACAGGAAACCCAGGCCGCCGTCGCGGAGGTTCAGAACGGCCGCCCCAACGGACTTGCCGACGGTGCTTATACCACCCTCTCCGACGATATCTTCAAGTCCCTTTCCGACTGGTATTACTTTGCGATTTTGTCGCTGGCCGATTCGGGCCGCGCCAAGGCCTGCCCCGCGTGGATTTCCCAGCGGCTGAACCTCACCGAGTTCCAGGCGGCGGACGCCTTGGAACGGCTGCTCCGGCTGGAGCTGGTCACCGCCCAAAAGGGAAAACTGCGGGCGACCGGCAAATCATTCCGCGTTCCGTCGGATATTCCGTCGGCGGCCGCGCGCCGTTTGCAGCACGATCATTTGAAGCTGGCGCAGACGTCCCTCGAAAAGGACGCCATCGGAGAACGCGACATGACCTCGATGACGATGCTGGCGAATGCCAAACAGCTTCCCGAAGCCAAGCGGATGATCAAGACCTTTCGCCGACGGCTCGCGCGGCACCTAGAAAACCGCGGCACCGGAAACCGCGTGTACGTGCTTTCCGTGCAGCTTTTTCCGGTTTCGGATGGGAGGCTTAAATGAAACATTGGTTTGGCCTATCCTTGGCAACGCTCGCCCTCGCCGCGTGCGAAAAGATTGTAACCGTCCCCGGCGGCGGCAGTGGTACCCCTCCCCCACCGCTCCGAAACTAATTGGCCACGAAGGTGGCAACGGCGGCGACGTGGTGATCGGCCAAAATACCGGCGCCTGGTTTCTGACCGAGTTTGCCAAAAAAGAACGGCCAGTCGAGGTGTGTCTGAAAATCGCCGCCGGGTTCGGAGTCGACGAGTACAGCGCAAAATCTCTGCTGGAAGCTACCGCCGCTGCGTGGCGCAAGTACCTGGCGGCGCAGAACATCGCCACGGTCGTAGACGGAAAGGCCTACCGACCGGCAAGCACGCTAAAGTGGACGGAGTGCACCGACACGACCGATCTCACCGTTTATTTAGGCGCGACCAACCCTCAGCTGGATGACGATCGCCGTCATTTCGCTAATCCGCTAGCCTACGTCGGTGGCCAGAGTTACACCGTGCTGATCCAACGCGCGCCCGGGACCGATACCCTGTCGCGGCTTTGGTTGTTGGTGAACGGCCACCGCTTGCGCATGAACTAGTGTTGCCAAACTGGCGAATCGGGATTTTGTTTTTAGGGGTCGGAGTGTCCTACGCGACGGAAACGTCGC
Source organism: Pseudomonadota bacterium (assembly GCA_043740655.1). Classification (GTDB taxonomy): domain Bacteria; phylum Bdellovibrionota; class FAC87; order UBA2466; family UBA2466; genus JBGSST01. Next base: position 2,085 of record JAYUBV010000225.1, read on the forward strand.
CGCGTAAAGACTTTACCGGGGTCGACGATCAGGGGAGCCACGTCGCCTGTAAGTACGAAGGCACGTTCGAGCCCTTCGGCCAATCGCACTACCAGTGCCAGTTCGGTAAGGGCACGACCACGATCGTGGCGTACGGAAAGCAGTCGCTGCAAAAAACGTGGTGCGCGGTTCACAGCGGCGTCGTTCCCATGTTCGATTGCCTCGCGGGCATCGGCGACTTTGCCGAGTTCTACGTAAAGTCTTCCGCCTCGACTACCGGTTTACTCGCGTGTCGCCTTCCGTCTATTTTCATAAAACCCATTCAGACCCAAATTTGCTCCAATGCCCACAATCCGGCGGCCGGCCTTTTTGGCTACCCGGGCGCGGTGAAAAACTTCGCCCGCTGTCAGGACTCGAAGGGGCGCCACCTACGCCTGGATACGGTTACCGAAAGCAAGGAGGCTTACTCCGCGGGAGACCTGGGCGTCATCGTCTATAACCCCGATACGCGCGTAACGATTACGTCGGGCCGATTAAAGCGCACGGATAAGGATTCGTTCGCGCATCTGGAAACGGAGTTTAAGGTGGGACCGTCCTCGGTGTCGGTCTACCTCCCGCTCCGCGCACTCGTCGCGGGAGAACAGTTCGTCGCCCGCGCCCTCATCGGCGAAGGCAAGATCCACGACCGCATTTCGTGCGTCCGCGGCGAAGTCCCCTGATTCTCCATCGCAACCAAATCCGGGCGGGGTGCCCCAATCCCCCCGCCTGGATTTAAAAATGGGAGCACCCAAATCGCTGGATGACGCGCAATGGCATTCACATTGCAAAAGCCGCCCGCATGAAACTATTATTCCTTACGATCGTACTTTCTGCGTTGGCCCTTGCGGATTCTACGGCGAAAAAGCCGCTCGCCCAGGACGTTATTTTCGAAATTCATACAGGGGTGTTGCGACTTAGCTCCACTGATCCCACCCTGCGCGCGAAGGGGGCCGCGGCTCTGTCCACGCGCCCCTACCTGGAAGTTCAGTCGGCGCTAAATTTGGCGCTTAAGAACGAGACGGATGCCACCGTGAAAGTGGCGATCCAGGCCGCGCTGACCCAGATCGCGGGCCAAGCCATTATTAAAGAGGAGTCTTTGCGTTTCCCAGAAGAGTGGGTCGACAATGCCATCAAATCCAAATCGGAAATGGCGCTAAAGCGCATGCTGGAGTTTCCGGAATGGATTCCCGTCGCGCTGCTTGCCGAACAGCTTCCCAACTTCGTCTACCAGGTTTTAGATCTGCCCGAAATCCGTAACTCCGAGATCGGGCATGCGTGGCGCAAGGCGATTCTGGAGTCAAACGTACCCGGTTCGGAAAAGGCCAAAGCCGCCGCGCGTGGTGAACCGCCCACTTGCGCCAAGATCGTGGTGGAGCTACCGGCCGGAACGACCCAACTACCGCCCGGTGCCCGCGTAGTAGAGATCGCCCCCCCGGATGACGACGCCGTCGAACTCGACAAACCTTAGAGCGAACCCTTCAGGATCTCTCCGGCACGCTTGATACCGATGGCCAGTAAAAAGGCGCCGAGCTTCGGCCCCATGTTCTTGCCGATGAGCCCTTGGTAGACCTCGGGGAAAAACGTTTTGGCGTCGAGTCCGTTTTTCTTCATGATCTCGTAGACCGCATTGGAAATGAAATCCTCGGTCTGCGTTTCCAGACTTCCGCTCTCGAGCAGGGTGATGACCTGCCGGATCACTTCCGGGAACTTGGTCGTGTACTTCGGCTCGGCCGGTGTACGCACGCGGAATTTGAACTCCTGCGGCGCAAACTTGTCGATCCATTTCCAGGCGCGCTCGGCGCGGGCTTGCAAACGTTGTCGGTCCGGCTCGGTCTTCATGCGCGCTTCGTAGAATGCCGCGACCTTCGACAAATTCCCCTCGTGAATCTGCAACAGATTGCACAGGTGGCGAAACGGGAACTGCGCGGGCATGGTCGAACCCGGTTTAACCGGTCCGGCTTGTACCTTCGACAGCTCGTAAATCCTGGCTTCGTAAGACACCTTCTTCTCTTCGCCCGGTTCGATGCCGTACGCGTAACGTTCGGTGCGATCGAACTCGTCGTAGGCCTTCATCACGTCCAGATCGAACGCGATGGAGAAGTCCAAGTTCGGCTTGCGGCTAGCAAATAGCCACCGGACCACCGCGGGTTCGTAAACTTCCAGCGCCTCACCGACGGTGATCAGATTTCCCGATGACGAAGACAGCTTGCTGCCCAACCCCTTCGCCAGCACGAAGTCGTACTGCACGTAAAATGGTGCATCCCTCTTCCAAACCTCTTTGACGATCTCTTTGCCGGTGTCGAACGAACCACCGGTGGACGAGTGATCCTTACCGCCGGGTTCGAAGTCGACCCCTTCCTTCGCCCAGCGCATCGGCCAGTCCACGCGCCAGAGCAGCTTCACGCCTTCTTCTTTAGAGAAGTCCACTTTCAATTCTTTTTTTGTCTCCTCGCAGCGGTAACGGATCGTGTACGGCGGCTCGTAACCTAAGATCGTCGTGGTGTCCTTACCGGTCTCTTTGGAGAACACGCTGACGCACCACCAATCATCCGGCAGCGGCGACGTGCGCGACTTGTTCAAAATGGCCACGATCGTCTTTTGATTTTCCAGCGCCGTCTTGATGCCTTCGGTGTACTCATTCGCGCGGTAACGCTCGTTTTGGCGGAGGTATTCGGGGGCCACGCCGAGCTGGGAAATTTCCGCCTCGAAGCGGGCCTCGAAATGGGCGGCGTAACTCCTTTCCGTTCTAAAGGGATCCGCCACCTGCGCAATGGGGCGTCGCAGCTCCTTGGCGATTTCGTCCTGCTTGGGTAGATTGGCCGGAACTTTTCTGAGCGCGTCGTAATCATCCCAGCTGTAAAGAAACCGAACCGTTTTGCCGCGTTCGCGTAGCGAGCGGACCACCAGGTCCACCGTGATGACCTCGCGGAAATTTCCGATGTGCACCACGCCGCTGGGCGAAATGCCCGAGGCACAGGTGAATTGGGTCTTTCCGGGATGTTTCTTTATCAGTTCGTCCGCAGCCTGGTCGGCCCAGTGGCGGCTTGGGATTTCCTCTTTTGAGGCGGGCTTCTGCTTTTCCATAGAGCCCCTCTCTATAGCACTTCTTGTCATCAAGGGCGACTTCCTACAGACTCATAGATCCTATGAGTGGACGTTTATGGCTCATTTTATTCCTCCTTACGGTGGCCATCGGGGTTACGGCCTGGATGTCGTCGGCTAAACAGGCCGACGTGCTTCCCCAGGGTGAGACCGTACAAAACGCCCCCCTTCCCCGTCCCGACGCTCCGAAATTGGAGGAGGCGGAGGCCATGCCCACCCCGCACAAAATGGGGAAGGCTCCGTTAGAGGTGGCGGGCTCCGCCCTTGGCGCAAACGGCCTGCCCGGCCCAAGCGATTCGGTGGTAATCCCACCGACCGCCACCGAAATAGCCCCGCTGCCCGATGGGTTTCCATCCGCCTTTCCTGGCTCCGCTCCGCCTCCGTCGAACTACCCAGCGCCGGCTTATCCGCCCCAGGTCTATCCCGATTCCGGAACGACTCCGCAGGACGGTGGTACCGGCGGCGGTGGCTTCGAGGGGGACATTCCCCCTCCGCCCGAGGCCCCCCGCGAGTGGCAGCCCGAAGATGGTGCGGTTCCGCCCGAAGACACGAATTATTAGATGCCAGTTTCTCTCCACATAGGTTCGCGCTTTTTGCGCCGCGGGACCGAACGGGGACGCCTCAGCCCTATGACGTTCTTCGCCTGGCTTGCGATTGGCGTCGGCGTCGGCGCGATGGCTTCATTGCTGTCGGTAATGTACGGCTTTGAAAAGAGCCTCAAAGAGAAATTTCTTAATGCCTACCCGCACCTATTCATCCGACCTTTAAGCGAAACGGGAACGATTCCCGAAATTCCGGATTGGGAAAAAAAGATTCGCGAAATCGTCAGCGTCAAGAAATCGGTGCCGTTCTTAGAAAGCGAAATGATCATCCAGAGCCGTAAACGCGCACTGGGCACGGTGGTCTGGGGTGAGCGGGAATCGGATTTGCAACGGTATAAGTCAGGCGTTCTAGAAGGCGAACTGCCTTCGTTAAAGAGCAAAAAACCGCAGGCCTTGCTGGGGAGCGAACTCGCCCGACGGTTAGGCGTGGGCGTAGGCGACGAGGTCAAACTGGTTTCGCCGCTGGCGCGCGGTGGGGCCTTCGGCATGGTTCCCCGCACCGACACGTACGAGATCTCGGGGCTATACGCGTCGGGGCACTACGAGTTCGATCAACAGTACCTGTTTCTCCTTTTAGAAGACGCGCAGGATTTGCTCCATGCCGCCAATGGCATTTCCGGCTGGCAAGTGTGGGGCCCGAATGAGAACACCGCCGACGATCTCAAAGCGGAGCTCAAAACAAAACTGCCGGTGGGCTGGGAAATTCAGAGCTGGACCGAATTTAATGCGGCCCTCTTCCAATCGCTGAAGCTGGAGCAGTTTGCGATGTTTGTGATCTTAAGCCTGGCGATCTTAATCGCGGTGATGAACGTAGCGATTACCCTGGTAATGCACGTGTCCCACAAGCGGAGAAACATCGGTATCCTAAAGGCTATCGGCGCGTC
>JAYUBV010000226.1:0-1975 GCA_043740655.1 Pseudomonadota bacterium
ATTCCGCACCCCGAAGATCCCGGGTCGATGATTTTCCTGCAAGAGTTTCGTTACGGTGAATTCAAAAAAAAACGGTTCGCAGAGCGCGTGCGCGAATACTTTACCTTCCGATGCAAAGAGTTTGTCTGCGATTACCGAATGACCTCCGGCATGGCCACGTTGCAGTTTGACGAACTCTGGGCCAAAGCCACCTTCCTCTCCAAACGATAACGCCGCGCACAGCAACTTCCGTTAACGCCTTAGACAGCAAGTAATGTCGATTTCCCCGCGCGCGTGACATGACCAAAACTCAACGGTTGGGATTTAGGGGGGCCTATGAAAATCCTTTTAGTGTTGGCTTGTTTAACGTCGGCGATGGCATGGGGCTACGAGTTTGGGGAAGAGGTTCCGGAGAAGATCCGCACTCAGGTCACTAACGACCTCCGGCTAATGAGCGGGTACACCAGCGTCAAAACTTCGTCGCTTCACAAAGAGATCTTTGGCGAAGTCGATGGAAAAGCGTACATGGACTGGTTCGCATCCCGCGTCGAGCGTATCGGTTTGAACGCGTGCGGTGGCGATGGGAAGGCCGTGGCCTGCGTAATCCCGTTCCTGGGCCACACCAAGATCTGGCTCACTAAGAACTACACTGAGCTGGATCACCCGATGATCGCCAAGCTGAGCGTGCTGTACCATGAAGCGCGCCACACCGAAGTGAACAATGGCTACTGGTCACATGCCCGTTGCCCGACCCCGTTTAAAAATGACGAGGGTAAAGACGTGACCAGCATCTGGACCGGAGCCAAGCTCGCGGGTCGTCCCGCCTGCGACGTGACGCCTTACGGCTCGTACGGCTCGGCACTGATTCTGCTAAAAAATATTCAGAAATTCTGTACCAACTGCTCGGAAAAAGTTCGAATGGACGCCGGCATCTACGCGGACGGCCACCTGGATCGCATCGTGGATAAGGACGCGTTAGCGGCCATTCAGAACGATCTGTACACGGACGAAAACTAAATCGTGTCCCAGCTGTAGGCTTCGGCCTTCAGGGCGTGATCGGCCAGCGACGTGATTAGCTCGTCATCGTTGGCGTCGATCTTATTAAAGTTGCTGCGCACGCGGCGTTGAACCTGGCCGGCGAATGCTTGGCAGATCTCTTTTTCTTTCGCCGCCTTTTCCTCGCCCTTTTCCTTGATCGAGGCGGTCACGCGGCTCAGCACGCAGCCGAGTACGAACAGATCGATCATGATGTCGCCCAAACGGCGGGTAGCGAACTGTTTGCCGACGATTCCCTTGCCGTGTTTGCGCAGCAGGCGATCGCACATGCCGGAGAGATTCAGCGTGCACTCGTCGAAAATTTCCGCCTGTGCCTTTAGCGAAGGATGGTGCTTGGACATGGCATGGGCGCCAAAGCCGGTGGCCTGGGTCACGCGGCGACGGGTGTATTCGGACAGTACGCCGAACCCTTTGATTGGCTCCAACAGCGCATTGCCCAGCGACTGCGATACTTCCTTTAGCTGCGCGCCGACGTCCTGAATCGCGGTGAGCGCAATAAAAAGACGCAAAATCTCGTTGGTGCCCTCGAAGATTCGGTTGATGCGCACGTCGCGCATCATGCGTTCGAACGGCAGCTCGCGCATGTAGCCCGTACCGCCGGCGATCTGTAATGCCTCATCGGTGGTGCGCCACATGCATTCCGAAGCGAATACCTTACTGATGGCGGCTTCCACCGCGTAGTCCTCAAATCCGGAGTCGATCAGGCCAGCCACCATCGAGACCACCGCTTCGGTGGCGTAGCACTCGACCACCATGTGGCCGATCTTCTGTTTGATTAGACCAAAACTCGCAATCGGCTGGCCGAATTGAGTGCGCTGGTTGGCGTGCTGGGTTGCCGCCGCGATCATCTTCTTCATGCCGCCGACGCAGCCGCCGCCAAGACCCGTGCGGCCGCTGTTCAGAATGCGCATGGCTACCTTAAAGCCACGGCCCACCTCGC
>JAYUBV010000227.1:0-1975 GCA_043740655.1 Pseudomonadota bacterium
TCGTCGGCGGATAAGGATCGTGGATCCACCAGTCACGTTACTCGGCGAAGATTTGACGTCGAACGTTTCGCTCTCTTTGCCCACGCCGATCGATCGCGACACGCTGCACGAGTTGAGCGAAATCGCGTCTTTCGATCCGAACGTTCGTTTTGGGGCAGAAGTGGACGACAGCAATATTTCCGAAAAGGGGGCTGACCTCTCGGGCGGTCAGAAGCAACGAATTGCCCTGATGCGCGCGCTTAGCACCGGCCCGGAGCTGCTGTTGCTCGACGATCCTTTTTCCGGCGTGGATTTGACCACGGAGTCGGCGATCTTTGCTTCATTACGTCGTAATTATCCCCGACTCAGCGTTGTGTTCGTCACTCACCGTTTCGAGCTTATGGAGCAGATGGACGAGATCTGGGTGTTGGAGAATGGTCGTTTCGTAGCGCAGGGCAAGCACTCTGCCTTGGTGCAGGGATCGGCGCTGTACCGAGGTCTATCCCAAACCGAATTGGTGGGGGAGCGGGCGTGAATCTGAGCTGGAAAAACTGGCCCGCCCCACTGAAGCAGGCGCTTTTTTCAATGCGGGGCCGCTTTTCCGTTGCGGCGGTTTTATTGGGGATCTCGACCGCGATCGAAGTGCTGCTCCCGTTGCTACAGGGACGGGTCGTCGATCTGTTGATCAAGGATCTTGGCAAGCGGGCCCTCACGCAGGTCGTGCTCTGGTTCTTGGGCGCGATCGCGGTGAAAGGTCTTTCCGACGCATTTCAGGCGTTCGTGATTCAGGGAATCGGTCAGGACCTCACGCATAGGCTGCGTATAAATCTATTCCGCCGGATGCTCGGATTTCCTGTCGCCTACTTCGATAAGGTGTCATCGGGCCGGCTAGTGACGCGCGTGATTCACGATCTGAAATCGCTCGGGGAACTTTTTTCGGCGAGCATCTGCGTGGCCGGGCTCGATGCCGTTATCATCGTGGCGTCCATCGCCACTATGCTCTGGCTACAGGCCAAGCTGGCGCTGCTCGTTCTGATTCCGATCCCGTTCGCTTTCTATCTTATTCATCGCTACGGCGAAAAAGTGGCGGCGGCCTACCGGATCGTGCGGGCACGGTTAGGTGCCATCAATGGATTCCTCGGGGAAAATTTTTCGGCGCTTACGTCTTTGCAACGGCTCGCCGGCGAAGATAATCAGAACCGGAAGTTCGCAGGACTGGTGGAGTCGCATCAGGAAGCGCAGCTGGAGGCATTAAAAGTATTTGCCATGGCCCAGCCCATCATCAACTCCGCCAACGGTTTGACGTTCGCGCTGCTCATTTTCTTTGGCGGCCTCGGCGTTATCGAAGGGCATTGGTCGCTCGGTATTCTCGTGGCATTTCTGGGGTACTTGAAGAATTTGTTCCAGCCTCTGCGTGACCTCATTGAAAAGTACAACACGTTTGTGTCCGCCCGGGTGGCGCTCGAGCGAGTGTTTCAAATCTTCGATCACTCACTTGAACACACGGGTTCCGTCGAGCTGCCAGTCGGGGCGCCGCCGGCGATTGAGTTCGACGACGTCAGTTTTCAGTATCCCGAGGGAAAGGCCCCCGTGCTTTCCCGGGCGAAGCTTTCGATTAAGGGCGGCGAGACGGTTGCCTTCATCGGAGCGACCGGCGGTGGAAAGTCGACGATCTTTCGGCTCCTGCTTGGGTTTTATTCACCTACGGCCGGTACGGTAAAAATAGCGGGCCGGCCACTCTATGAATGGGATGCTCATTCGCTGCGGAGTCAGATCGGTTTGGTGGCGCAGGAACTATTTCTGTTCCGCGGAACGGTGCGCGAAAATATGGGCCTCGGTAGCCACGATTGGGACGATCATTTGCAGATCCAGTCTCTGAAAGACGTGGGGCTATGGCCGGCATTGGCGGATCGAGGCGGGCTCGACCTTCAGCTGGAGGAAAGCGGTGGAAACCTGTCGCTGGGTGAACGGCAGCTACTCGCCATGGCGCGAGTTT
>JAYUBV010000228.1:0-6671 GCA_043740655.1 Pseudomonadota bacterium
CCGCCTTCGCAGGAGAACCAGTACGGGGTCTTGCAGCTAACGTCGCTGACCAACTCGAGCCCCTCCATGGAAGGAATCGCTTTAATCTTTTCTTTGGCCTGCGTCTCGATTTTAGCGGGATCCGTTTCTTCCGTGGCAAAGATCACCGAGCGTTGTGCACCTTCGTCGCGCAAGATCTGAGTGATGGCGCGGGTGTCGACTTCGCTGATGCCGGGAACCTTCGCCTTTTCTAGGTACTCATGCAGGCTCATTTCCGAACGCCAGGACGACGGCTTTTCGGTGTAGCTGCGGCAGACCACGCCGTCGACGTATACACCGTCGGACTCGGGGTCCTGCAGGTTGATGCCGGTGTTGCCGATGTGCGGGTGGGTCATCACCAGCACCTGCCGCCGGTACGACGGATCGGTAAAGCACTCCTGGTAACCGGACAGACCGGTATTGAAGATCGCCTCGCCACCGCGAGTCGTCTTTGCGCCGAAGCCCTTACCCACGAAGAGGTGTCCCTTTTCTAAATAGAATGCGGCGGTCCAGCGTTTATTCATCGCCGCCCTCCGAAGTCGTGGTTTTCCGCGAACGGGAAAATATTCTTGCCGCCGACGATGGTGTGGCGAACGCGCCCTTTGAGTTCCCAGCCGTGGAACGGTGTGTTCTGGCTCTTCGAATGAAATTTGGTGCGGTCCACGCGGACCGTGGCATTCAAGTTGCTGACGGTGATGTCGGCGACGGTACCTTTTTGCAGACTACCGCGCGAAAGGTTGAGCAGCTTCGCCGGTCTATGTGTCATCGCGGAGATCATAGTTTCGAGGCTTAATTTCCCTTCGTGCACCAGTTTCAGATAAAGCGGGAACGCCGTTTCAAACCCCACCATTCCGAATTCCGCGAGATCGTACTCGACCTCTTTTTCCGCAACGGAGTGGGGGGCATGGTCGCTTGCGAGAACGTCGATCGTGCCATCGCGAAGTCCTTCGCGCAGCGCGTCCACATCTTCCGATTCCCTCAGCGGGGGCGCAACCTTAGTCGAGGTATCATAATTTCCGACGGCATCGTCCGTCAAAGTTAGGTGGTGGGGAGTCGCTTCTGCCGTAACTTTTGTGCCACGACGCTTCGCGGCGCGAATTAAGTCAACGCTGCCCTTGGTGCTGACGTGCGCGACGTGAATCCGCGCGCCAGTTAACTCGGCTAACAGCAGATCGCGCGCGACGATAATCTCTTCCGACGCCTTCGGAATCCCGCGCAGACCGAAACGGGCCGAGTTAAATCCTTCGTTCATCACGCCCCGGCCCTTCAGGCATGCGTCTTCGGCATGAATGATGACGGGCAGATCGAAACGGCGGGAGTAGTCCAGCGCCTTGCGCATCAGGTACGCGTTCATCACCGTTTTGCCGTCGTCAGAAATTGCGATGATGCCGGCTTCCGCCATCGATCCGATTTCGGCCAGCTCTTCGCCCAGCAAACCCTTGGAGATGGCGCCGACCATGTGCACGTTCACCAGCGCTTCGTCGGCGATCTTTTGCTTCAGGTAGCTGGTGACGTAACTGTTGTCGTTGACCGGATTTGTATTCGCCATGCAGAGCAAGGTCGTGAAGCCGCCCGCCGCCGCCGATTCCGTTCCGGTGCGAACCGTTTCTTTGTGGGTGCCGCCCGGTTCACGCAAATGCGTATGCATGTCGATCCAGCCCGGCGTGACCAGCAGTCCGGTGGCGTCGATGACTTCGGCGTCGCTGACTGAACCGACTCGGCCCGCGGATTCGATCTTGCCGTCGACGATGAGCACGTCCCCGGTTTCGTCGACGTGGCGGCCCGGATCAAAAACTCTCCCGCCCTTGATGAGCAGCCGCCCGGTCATTTCGAACTCCCTTTGAGCGCTTCGCCGCCAACCAATAGATGCAGTACCGCCATCCGCAGCAACACGCCGTTGGCCACCTGGTTCAAAATTACGGAGTGCGGGCCGTCCGCCACTTCCGGAGTCAACTCGACGCCGCGGTTGATCGGTCCAGGATGCATCACCAGCACATCGGGCTTGGCGTGCTTGCGCAGCAGAGGACCGTTCACGCCGTAAAAGCGAGTGTACTCGCCTTGGCTCGGAATCTGTCCGGGGGTGAGCCGTTCGGTTTGTATGCGGAGAAGCATCACCACGTCCTGCCCCTCCAGCGCCTGATCCAGACGATCGAAAACGTTGACGCCCAACTTCTCCGCCTTGGGGGGCAGTAGCGTGCGCGGACCGCACACGGAAACCGTGGCCCCCATCGTTTTCAGCGCATAAATATTCGAGCGGGCCACGCGGCTGTGCGCGATGTCGCCGACGATGACGACCTTAAGCCCCGCGATCTTTCCGCGGAAATCTTCGATGGTCATCAGATCGAGCAGCGCCTGGGTGGGGTGCTCGTGAAAACCGTCGCCGGCGTTAATCACCGGCAAATTTAAAATGCGATCGAGGTGGTGGGGCGATCCCGCCGAAGCGTGTCGCAGCACCAGCACGTGCGGAGCCATCGCTTCGATGGTCTTTGCCGTGTCGTAAAGCGTTTCGCCTTTTTTGGTCGAAGAGCCGTCCTGCGTGAGGATCATCGTGCTGGCGCCGAGGCGTTTGGCGGCCAGTTCAAACGAGCCGCGCGTGCGCGTGCTGTTTTCGAAGAACAGAAGGCTGACCGTTTTTTCTGCCAACGGTGACCGCGGAAACGGCTTCTTTTGATCCCACAACGTCTTGTAGACGGAGGCGCAATCCAAAATGGTTCGTATCTGAGAATGGGAAAGAGTTTCCGTCCCCAGGAGTGATTTTATGCCTAGCGCGTTGGATGCGGTATGGGAGGTTTCCACGAGTGGCCCAAATGTAGGGTAGGGAGTAAGGCTTGGCAAGAAGCACTCAAACCGGCGGATTGGCTCCGGCATGCCTCCGCGCATCAAGTATAAATGCTTAATATAAGTAACGAAATTGGCACGCCGGCGAAGCTGTTGTGGAAAGGTAAAAGGTGCGTTAAAACACCGTCCTTCGTCGTCTATTTTTAGGAGTTTTTCATGGCCGAAATGAAATTGAAAACCGGGCTCGCCGAGATGCTTAAGGGCGGGGTCATCATGGATGTGGTGAACGCCGAGCAAGCTAAGATTGCGGAAAAGGCCGGCGCGGTTGCGGTCATGGCCCTGGAACGCGTACCTTCCGACATTCGGAAGGATGGCGGCGTCGCCCGCATGGCGGACTTGAACATCATTCACGCGATCATGGACACCGTGACGATTCCGGTCATGGCGAAGGCCCGCATCGGCCACTTCTCGGAAGCTATCATCTTGCAGGAGATCGGCGTCGATTACGTCGACGAGAGCGAAGTGCTGACTCCGGCCGACGAGCAGTACCACATCGACAAACATCAATTTAAAGTCCCGTTCGTTTGCGGAGCCCGTAACTTGGGTGAAGCCCTTCGCCGTATTAGCGAAGGCGCCGCGATGATTCGCACCAAGGGCGAAGCCGGATCGGGCAATATCGTCGAGGCGGTGCGCCACCTCCGTACGATTCGCTCGCAGATTCGCCGCCTGACTACGCTCGGTCGCGAAGAGCTGGTTAACGAAGCGAAAGAGCTCGGAGCTCCGGTCTCGCTAGTCCAGCTGGTCGCCGAGACGGGCAAGCTGCCGGTACCTAACTTCGCCGCGGGCGGAGTGGCTTCTCCGGCTGACGCGGCGCTTTGCATGTGGCTCGGGGCGGAATCGGTTTTTGTCGGAAGCGGCATCTTCAAGAGCAGCCACCCGGAAAAGTTGGCGCACGCCGTAGTTCAGGCGGTCACCCATTATAAAGACGCGAAGATCTTGGCGGAGGTCTCGCGCGACCTCGGTACTCCGATGCGCGGTATCGAGATCAGCACGTTGAAACCCGAAGAGCGGCTTCAAGAGCGGGGCTGGTAAACCATAACTATGCGCGTCGGCATACTGGCCCTGCAAGGGGCCGTGGAGCCCCACCGGGAAAAACTTCTCGCGTTAGGCGCCGACGTCGTCCTAGTTCGTAATAAGGCCGAACTGGCGATGGCCGATTCGCTTATTCTGCCCGGCGGGGAAAGCACCGCCATGGTCCTCTTGGCCAAAGAGTACGATCTGTGGAGCGAACTGAAAACGTTCGCCAGCACCAAGCCATGTTGGGGCGTGTGTGCTGGCGCAATTTTGCTAGCGAACCACGTCACCCACCCGGCCTCGCAGGAATCGCTGGGGGCCATCGATATGACCGTCGAGCGCAATGCATTTGGCCGTCAGGCGGATAGTTTCATCGACAGTGTCGATCTCGTCGATGGCCCAGCCCCGAAGGTGGAAGGCGTCTTCATCCGCGCACCGCGCTTTCAGAAGCTGGGCGAGAGCGTTATCGTATTGGGCACCTGGAAGGGGGAGGCCGTACACGTCGAGCAAGGGCTCGTGCGCGCATCGTCTTTCCATCCCGAGCTCGGCGACGATTTAACTTTGCACCGTGATTTCATCAAAAAATGCCAACGCAACGTGAGAGGCACCCATGGATAACCGCTTTCCTAATTGGTTGAAGGTCGTACTTCGTAAACTCGATTTTATCGGGCTGCCTAACATCGGCATGTTCGTTTGCGGACTGAGCATCCTAGGGTTTTTCGGACTGAACTTTCTGGGGGCTCCGCTCGAACGGTTCATCTTCGATCCCTACTTGGTGCAGCAGGGCGAGTGGTGGCGTTTGCTTTCTTTCCCTACCGGCGACGGAATCACGAATCCGATCTGGTTTATCTTTTACGTGCTCTACATCTACTTCGTGATGAGTCAGATGGAGGCCCACTGGGGTCCCGGACCGTTGACCGTGTTTACGTTTTTTGCATACTGGTGCGCGATAGGTGCTTCGTTCGTGGCGGGACGACCACTGTCGATCTGGTACCACGTGGTGGAAAACCTGAGCTTGGCGTTCGGAACGCTTTTTCCCAATCTGGAACTCTACCTTTTCTTCATCATCCCGGTGAAGGCAAAGTGGCTTGCGGTATTTGCGGGTGTGCTGTTGCTGTTTCAGTTCATCGTGGGTGGCTGGATCGAAAAGGCATTCCTCATCATCGTGCTGCTGCCGTACCTGACCTTCTTCGGACCGTCGCTCGTCACCGAAGGAAAAGCCATCTACCGTCGGCGTAAGAACCGCGGCCGGATGGACGACTGGCGGAATTAAAATTTATCCTGGTGGCGGATCACTTAGGGCGCTGACCCGTAATGCCTAGGTTGATGGGAATGATCCGCACCTCGTCGTTGTTGGCGATTATGAGCGCTTCTCCATCGGGGGTTAGCGTGCAAATGCCGGAGGGAACGAACATTTTGCCGATGCGTTCCTTGGTAGCCATGTCGTACCAAAAGAGTTGGTACTGATCCTTCGCCGTATTCAGGGAAAGCACGCCGTACTCTTTTTCGTTCGGGTGAATTAGCGCCTGGCCATAGAACTCGTTGGGCTGAGGCTGATGCATGGCGAGGGGCTCGCTCGCTCCGTTCGGTCCGTAGAACTGAAGGCGACGCGAAATCTTGTCGCCTATCGCGATCCAATCCCCCCGAGCGTCGTAGAGGGCGGGGTTAATCAAGGTAGTCGGAAGGGGAAGTTCCTTTAAAGTGGTAGCCCCCCCGGTTCCGATGGTGGCCACCACGAGCAATTTCGGCTCGCCCGGCGCCAAGGTGTGGGGGATCACCGCGACTGCATTGCGGCCGGGAATGCCAAAAATCTCTCCGTAGCTCCATTCCTTCGAGAGGGGAGTTAGCGTTTCCTGCGCCACGTCGAGTAGTGCAAAACGACACGCCGTTCTCAAGCCCTTCACCTCCGCCACCATCCAGTTGGGGTTGTGAAGCGGCGTCAGCTTACGGACATAACTATTTGGGCTCATGGGGTCTAGCAGGGTTAGTGGAATCCGTTTACCCTTCGGGCTTACCTTTCCGTTTACCACGTCGTGGACCTGAACCCCGTAGTCTACTTTCACTATGAGCTTAGTACCGTCGCCGTTCAGCTCCGTGGCGGTAGGCTGGCCGCCGACGGAATTCTCAAGCTCAGTGCTCTCAAGCTTACCCGTCGCCGAATCGCGGGTGTGAATTATGGTATTGCCATTGGAAGCTGTCCCTAGCGTTAGGACGTAACGGCTATCGGCGGTAATTTTCGGATGATAGCCGTTTTCGGCGGGGAATTTCTTAATGCCGGGATTCTCTTTTATTACCCGGGCCGTTTCTTCGCGCGCGTTTTCCACTCGGGCGATCCGCTGGCGAAGCGTCGCCAACATGCGCGCCCGAAGCTCCGGCGTTTCCCAGCCCAGCTTTTTCAGCATGCGCTTGAACTCGGCCAGCGGTTTTCGGGCTGCATCGAGTTGGGCTTCGCCTTCGGGCACGACGAACGGATCCTCTGCTTTCAACATCGCGGCCATCCAGCGTTGCCGAGCTACCGATTCGCGAGGAAGATCGAGCAGCGAAGTGTAGGTGGACACGGCGAGAGCCTGCGCCTCGTCGGGGGTTGCCAAGAGGGCGTAGAAGCTCAATTTGCAAAGGGCTTCGTTCTTAACCGCGAGCGCGCAGGGGGACGCTAAGAAGATGCCCAGGGCGACGCGGCGAAACAGTCGGATTGGAGTGGCCATAGCTATTCGTCATTATAACCGCTTACCTGGGGCGCTGACCCGTAATGCCCAAGTTGATGGGAACAATCCGCACGTGGTTGTCGTTGCCGACCACGA
>JAYUBV010000229.1:0-1970 GCA_043740655.1 Pseudomonadota bacterium
TACGTGCTCGCGGTGGGAATGGTCTGTCTTTCCTTTGCGTTCCGCACTATGGAAAACGTACCCCGAGCTCCGTTCGTGGCAAAGGGGTTGCTGGCTTTGGCGACCGCCCTCCTAGCGTTGCGAATTAAAAATCTTCCCTTCACGTTACTCTTTATTGGCGGCATCGCGGCGCTAGTCGCCGTTCGCTCGCCGCGCGCCGTCCCCGCCCTATCGCTGCTCACCCTTTTGCTCGGCGCGGCCGTCTCGCAGCCGCTAAGGCCGGTGGGGCGCTGGCTTTACGGCGGCGTCCCCCAAGAGACTCTGGAAGCAAAACTCGTTTCGGACCAACTCGAATCCCTCTTGTCGGCGAATCAGTCGAGAATCATCACCCACGCCGGATTGCTTTCACTCAACTATTTCGGAACCGATCATAGGCCGCTGTGGCTCGGACGGGCTCCGCGCCACCTATGGTCGTTGCCAACCCGGTTTCAGAATCGCGGGATCGAAGAGACACTGCCCCGGACCTACGCCGGAATGATGCAAACGGTGGAAAGGTGCGAGGCAGAGCTGCTGGCCACCGGACGGGGCTGTGTCATCCTGGCCTACCGGGACTGGCAGGAGTACTCGACGACGGAGCTCAAGTCGGCTTTTGAATCGCACCCGCAAATCCGGACGCAGTTCTGGCGGGATTGGTTGACCGTGCATGTGGGCGCCTCAATGTTGGCCGGGCCCACGACAACGCCTTGAGCCGCCGCGCAAGCACGTCGAGCACGATTGCCAGCTCGGTCTACGGGTCGGCGAATGATACAATCGGCGTCCGGTAGGAGGCCATTCCTGTTTTCCAATCAATTCACCTTCATTCGGCCTCCGGCTACCGAAAGCATTCGGCCCGCAACGACGTCAATTACCCCTTCGCTCGGTATGGCCTACATCGCCGGCGCGCTACGCGCGGTGGGCGCCGAGGTGAATATCATCGATTCTATCGGTGAAGCTCCGCGCCAAGTCACGCGTTACACGAAAGGTTTTCTCGTCGGACTCACGCTCGACGAGATCGTCCAACGCATCCCACGTTTTCCACACGTCGTCGGCATCAGCTGCATCTTTACGCACGAGTGGCCCGCGGTGGTTGCGCTAATCCAACGGATAAAAAAATCTCGGCCCGGCGCGATCGTGATCGTCGGCGGCGAGCATACAACTTCCCTGCCCGAGTTTTGCCTGAGCACATCGCAAACGGATTACCTCGTGCTCGGTGAGGGAGAGGAAACGATTCAGGAGCTGTGGACTAAGCTTAAAAACGGCGAGAACATCGCCGAGATCCCCGGCATCGCCTATCGCCGAGGATCCCACCTCATTGTAAATCCGCGTCGACCCCGCCGCCAAGACCTGAGAAGCCTCCCCAGGCCGTCATGGGAAGGGTTTCCCCTGCAGGCTTATCGCGCACAGGCCTACTCGAGCGGCGTCGTTACCGGCGGGTTCAGCTTGCCGATCATGGCCACCCGAGGGTGCCCCTACCAATGCACTTACTGTTCGTCCCCCAACATGTGGACCACGACGTGGAAAGCTCGTCCCCCTGAAGATGTGGTCGACGAAATGGTGGAGGTGCACCGAAGATACGGGGTTACCGACTTTCCGATGCAGGACCTCACCGCCATTATCCGAAAGGATTGGATCGTGAGTTTCTGCCGGGAGATTATTCGCCGCAATTTGAAGATCACCTGGCAGTTTCCGACCGGCACGCGCTGCGAAGCCGTGGACGATGAAGTGGCGGAATTAATGGCGCGGTCCGGAGTGATTAATATTTCTTACGCTCCCGAATCAGGGTCGACGCGTACCCGGCAACGAATCAAAAAAAAGATGAGTGAAGACCATTTGCATCGCAGCGTCACCGCGACGAAAAACGCGGGCCTTTCCATCACCATGTTTCTAGTGCTCGGCTTCCCGGACGACACCCGGGGTGATTTCTGGCAAACCGTGAAGTTCTGCCGACGACT
>JAYUBV010000230.1:0-6657 GCA_043740655.1 Pseudomonadota bacterium
GCGGACGTACCTTGAAGTTCAGCGGCGATGCTTCGCCACCCATCATCTGGGCTAGCTCTTGGTAAACAATGCGGATGAACTGCTGCTCCGGCGATAGGCTCTTTTGAACCTCTTCACCCAAAGATTTAGCGCGGACGGTTTCGATGAAGTCCTTTACGACCTTCACGTTCACGTCGGCTTCGAGCAGGTTCGAACGCAGCTGTCGGCAAACCTCGTCGACAGTTTCTTCGGTGAGACGCCCTTTCCCCGAGATGGTTCTCAGCGTGGAAAGCAGTTTCTCCGTTAAAGTTTCAAACACGGTATCTCCTCCAACCAGTTACAAAAATAGGCTCTGGGCCGGGAACTCGCTCTTTTCGCGCAAGCGCTTCACGATGTTCGCTTCCAGCTCGTCGTCATTCTTCGACATGCGGCGAATGTTCTCGGCAATTCGGCGGCGAGCTTTTCTTACGAACGCTCGGGCCAGCTGACTCGACGGAACGATATCTTTCTTCTCATCCTTTTCTTTGCTGGCGCGCGCTAGCACACAAGCAATGGCGAACAGATCAATCGAAATATCGGCGAGCCGTTTTACGACGAACTCGTTCTCGACGATCTTCTTTCCATAGCGCAGCAGGGCGGTTTCCGCCTCGGCCGCGAAAAGTGCCGTGTACTTTTCGAACACGGCCGCCTCTTTTTCAAAGTCCGGATGGACCTTCGCCAAGGTTTCCCGGGTGGTCGTGCGGCGCTGAATCCAGCGCACGCCGAACTCGCCGAGCACGCCAATCGATTGGCGAATGTCGTTGAACGGACGTTTGAACACGTCGGCCACTACCTTCAACCGCTCGCCCGGCGCCTGTAGCCCCGAGAGTCCGATGAAGAGACGCAAAATTTCGTTGGTGCCTTCCCAGATGGTGAAGATGCGGCTGTCGCGCAGGATCTTCTCGTACGGGTACTCCTTCATGTAGCCCGTGCCGCCTGCGATCTGCAGTGCCTCGTTGCAAACGCGCCATTCCATCTCGGTGGCGAACACTTTGCACATCGCCGTTTCGATCGAGTAGTCGGCTTCTCCGCTGTCCATAAGGTGGGCCGCGACCCTCACCATGGCTTCCGCCGCGTATGCGTCGGTCAACATGTTCGCGATCTTTGACTGAATCATGCCGAAATCGAGCAACGCGTGGTCAAACTGTTTTCGGTTCGCGGCGTGGTCGAACGCGAGCTTGATGATCGCCCGGCTGCCGAGCGCACAGGCGCCCGCTAGGCCCAGACGACCGTTGTTCAGCACGGTAACCGCCACTTTGAAACCTTCGCCGGGATTGCCCAGCACGTTTTCTAACGGCACCTTCACGTCTTCGAACGTGAGTGAAGTGGTGGAGCTACCGACGAGCCCCATCTTTTTCTCTTCGGAGCCCGACGAGAAACCCTTCATGTCGCGCGTGACGATAAAGCAGGTGACCTTGTTCTTTAGTGACCCGTCGCTCTGTTTGTGTTGCGTGCGTGCGAATACGGTGAAGAAGTCGGCGATACCGCCGTTGGTGATCCAAATTTTACTGCCGTTAATAACCCAGTGTTTTCCGTCGGCGCTAAGCTCGGCGGTCGTCTTTAACGAGCGTGCGTCGCTGCCGGCGCCGGGTTCGGTAAGACCAAACGCCGCGATCATTTCGCCGGTGGCAAGACGGGGTAGAAAAGATTCTTTCTGCTGCTCGTTACCGAATAACAATAGTGCCTTCAGACCAATCGACTGATGCGCCCCCACCGTAGCGGTGAGGCTGGTGTCGACGTTTCCTAGCGCGGTGAGAACCTGCACGTAACCCGCTGTCGAAAGGCCGAAGCCCCCGTACTGCTCAGGAATGACGAGTCCGAAAGCGCCCATCTCCTTTAGTTGATTCAAAATATCGAGCGGGATGCGCTTCTCTTCTTCGATGCGCCCTACCGTTACCGACTTGCCCCACTTCTCGATCGTGTCGACGGTCATCACGACGAGTTCCTGCTCCTCTTTTTTCAAGGGAGGGTAGGGCAGAATTTTTTCGGAAAGGATGTGGCCTAGAAAAATGCCTTTAGCAAATGAGCTAGGTGTCTCCGCTACCTTCCCATTTCCGGGGCCATTTGCTGGGGTGGCGCCCCTTTTCTTGGTGGAAGGGGTGTTCTTCTCCGTAACGACGGCCATAATTTTCTCCTCGAAACCGGCTTTGGTTCTAGGGGATGCGGGGAGGGACGGCAAGCGTCGGTTCCGCTAATCTGGCTGTGAGTTAAGGGGTTTAGAAGAAGCGAACCCTGAAAATATAAAGGGGCGATTTTAGTTTCCTAAAATCGCCCCTTACATGGGTTGGGGGTTTACCGCCCCTTGGGGAGGGGCGGTAAGCTTTTATAAGGCTTCCTAAATTTTGGTCGGCCCGCCTATTGAATGTCGTGCTGCGTTAGACGGGAGGCGTTATTGTGTTTAGCGATTTGATTTCGGACTGGCAAGCGGAAAAGGCGATTTTGTGATCTTGCTCTGATCCCGATCCGCGGTAAGTATATTGAAAATATAGCCAGTACTAGGTGTTAGTGGGGACCATAATGCCTCTATCCCCGGAAGGTAAATTTGCGGAGGCCGGTTGAAGCCAGCAGAAAACCTCGTAGATCCCGAGGTTCACGCCAATGCCCAGTGCAATAGAAAACACGGTATCGACGATAGCCCCCACGTAAACGGGGTATCCCATCTGGTCGATGAGGCGCTTGTCCATCCCCCCCTGAACCAGAAACATCCCGACGCCAACCGACAAGAAGAAAATCGTGAAGAAGAAGACCGGCCAGAAGCGGGCGCGCACGATATTTTTAGAACGGGCCAACAGGCTGAAGGCCAAAGCTGGGGGGTCGAAGACCACCACCAGGGGGACCAACAGGTAGACCGTCATGAAGTAGATGGCGGGAAACAGCACCGGCATTCCCACCAGAACGAAGAGCCCCGAGAGAAGCGAAGTCTTGATAAGCAAACCCAGGCGCGGCGTGAGCGCCCGAAAGACCTCGGTTACGGAAGTTTTGCGTCCTCCAGCCATGTGGGCCACCGCTATCGCGGTGAGCGCAGTGCTCAAGGCACTGGCGACCGTGAAGTAGGGAAATAAAGTCAGTGCACCGATAAAGGGGTGCGCTTCAAAGTAGCTGCGGAAACCACGATCGAGCCAGTCGACCGACACTTCGGGAATTTGCAGTAGGATGAATAAGATCGGTGCCCGCCCGAAAGTCCGGCCTATGCTGACTATGCGTGCGGTGAGTGACTTCATGACGTGTATGCGTTGAAATTATCTAATTAGGGAGGGTTTGTATATGAAACGAATTCCCCACGACGAATTCCGGTACCGCGTTTTATCGACCGAAGGCACCGATGAAGAGATGGGGCGGCTGCACGGCGAGGTGTTTCGTGACGAAGCACATCGGGGCATGCTCGATTTTTACATTAGACTATGGCGCCGCATTCTTGAGCCGCAGGGGGTTTCACCGCGCACGGGCTTTTGGTTACAGAAGGTAACCGGTATGGCGGCCCCCCGTTTGCTGCGCTTGTTCGCGGGCAAAGTTCCCCCCTGGCTCGACGATCGCATGAAGGGGATGCAGTCTGCGTTACAGGTGGACGACATCACGATTCGCACGGCCCTGGTCCTGCCCGACCTGCTGCCGTTCCTACAATCCTTGTGGGTCACCTTTCGTCCGGACGATTTCGTGGCGGTGAATATGCCGTCGTTCGGCTGCACCAGCTTCGTGGCGAACGGCGATCGGTTCTTCGTCGGGCGCAATTTGGATTTCCCCGGCGTGGGTTACTGGGATCGGTTCCCGGTCATACAGCATTTCAAACGCACGAAGGGCCTTTCCTACCTGGGCTTCACCACGGCCGGCGTTCCGGTCGCGGGAATTACCGGCGTGAACGAAGCGCAGCTCGTCGTGAGCATCCACCAGCACTATTCGCGGCGGGCTACCTATTCGGGCGAGCTGCCGTTTTCCATCGGCGAAAGAATTTTGCGCGACTGCCGTAGTGTAGACGAGGCTAAGGCAATTTTAGACGGCGCCCGCGTTAGCTCGTCGTGGGCGTTCGTCGTCGCCGACGGCAAATCCCGCGAGGCGATGCTGTACGAGATCTCGCCGCGCGGCCGTGGCAGCAAGTGGCTCGACGGCCGGTACCTGGGCCACTCCAACCATTTTCAGACCCCGGTCTGCCAGGCGGGAGAATACGCCACCGGCGCCCGCATGAACTGGGACAACCGTTGCCGCCGCACGCGTCTGGAAGAGCTGTTGGAAAGAGCGGGAGGCCGGCTCGATGAACGTGGGGCCACGCAGATCCTGTGCGATCACTGGGATCCGTTTTGGAATGAGCCCAAGGTGGCCAACCGGACGGTTTCGCAGGTCTACAATATCCAAAGCGTGCTGATCGATCCCGTGACGATGAAGGCGTGGGTCGGGGAAGGGGAGTCGCCACTCCACCTGGGCCATTACTCGGAATTCGATCTAGGAGAGATCTTCGCGGGGCGAGAGGGACGCACGGGCGTTGAACTTCCGGCGTGGAAGTTCGCGGATCCGGGGCAGGAGAAGGCGAAAAGGCTCTACATCTCTAGTTTCGTGGATGCGTTCGAAGGGCGCGACGGGGCCGCGTTGCCACAAATGTACGAATGTCTGGAGGCTCATCCCTTCCCGGAGGCTTACCTCGTGGCGGGAATCTTGGCGTTACGCGCGCGCGATGAGGTGGGGGCGGTTACGTTATTCCTGGCCGGAATAAAACTTATCGACGAGAAATGCTTCACCAAGAAGCTCGTGGCTAGGCCTCCCGAATATTTTGAGCTGATGTTGTACGAGGCGCGGGCTTACGATCTATTGGGGCAGCGGCCAAAGGCGGTCGAGGCTTACCGGAAGCTTGCGGCCGACGATCGCAACGGCGATGCCCACCTACGCGACATGGCGTTTAAGGCGAAGCCCTTTACGCGAGCGTGGCTAGAACGGATCTGGATGCCCTACGCGGCGTACGTGCCTTTTCAGTAGTTAGTTTGGCGACTGCGTTGCAATTGCGATCTTTTGCGCACCCGCGTTACGGGCGGCGTCCATGATCTGCACGGCGCGGCCCAGGATAACCCCTTCGTCGCCGCGGATGACCACGGTCTTATCGGGATTACCGGCCACCGCTTCACGCAGAACGTCCGTCAAAGTTTCAATGACCGCGCGTTTGTCCCCGACGGACAGGCCGCCATCCTTATCGATAGTCACGTAGATAGGCTTGCTGTTGCTGCTGCTGGTGAGCGAGGAGCTCTTGGCGGTGGGCAGCTTCACATTAAGGCCACCCTCCATCATAGCGGAGCTGGAGATCATGAAGATGATGAGCAATACGAGGAAGATGTCCGTAAGCGGAGTGATGTTAATCTCCGCCATGATGCTTTCTTCATTGGCTCCGTCGTCGATTCGCATTGCCATAGAAAAACCTCTCAGGCCTTCCGTTTCTCAAAGCTCATGTCTAGCAATTCATCCAACGTCAGCTTCAACTGCATTACGGTGGTGTTCGCCGAGTTCAAGAACACGTTGTAGGTCATTACCGCGATGATCGCCACGATGAGGCCGGCCGCGGTCGCGATAAGCGCTTCCGAAATGCCGCCGGCCACGACGGTGAATCCGCCCGCCCCTTTTTCCGACATGTTATGGAAGGCGCGCACGATACCGACGACGGTGCCCAGCAGTCCGATGAACGGGCTAGCACTACCGATAGTTCCCAGAATCCAAAGATTCTTCTTCAGCAAGGCGGTTAGCCGGGCACGGTTGCGATCGGTGGCCCGTTCCGCCAGGTCACGCGGCTTTTGCGTATCGAGCGCACTTAAGAAAACTTCGGAAAGCGGTGGCGTCTGCGAGTGGCAAAGCTGGCGGGCGGCGGTGAGATCCCCGGCCTGTAGGCTTTGGGTAATCGACTGCGTCAGCTTCCTCATTTTTGGGCGAAGCGTCAGAAACACGAACGTGCGCTCCAGAACGACGGCCCAGGTAAGGACCGAAAGGATGAGCAGCGGCCACATGACCCAGCCGCCGGTGGTAAACCAAGATGTAAAATTGCCGCCCATGGAAAGCTCCTTCCCCTACGATTGAGGGACTTTGCCAACGATATCAGAAATTATGCCGAACTCTCCTCATTTCTACGACGGTACATCCAAGGATTAGTGACATCGTAAGAGAAGGTTTCGGGATGGGGTCCGCGAGGAAAAACGGAAAGACGGCGTAAGTTCGCCACCTCTCTTACGCCGTTTGACCAGGGGTTCTCGCGGTAATCAAGGGACCGAAAAGACTGGGGGCTCTAACGATCATCTCGTTAGGGCCCTCGCTATTTTGTCTCCGTCGCTCGTCACCGCACCTCGCCCAGATTTCCACTTGGCAAGCCAAAAATCTTAGACAAGAATGCCCCGTCAACAATTTTACACCTTATATCAGGGACGGCCGTGGCGCGAGCTTGTGCGCCGGGCATCAGAGGGAAACTTAAGATGAGATCATTTCTGGAGTGGATGTCCAAAAACCGTGGTGACCGGGCACTGGCCCTCGCAACCTTGGCTCTAACGCTGGTGGCCCCCGCGTTCGGCAGTGAGGCGGACCTTCCGCTTCCTTCCTTGACGGGTAGTTTCGCCCTTTTCGGCATGACCGTGACCGGCACGCAGGTGTTAGTAAGCGGCTTAGTCGTTTGCCTCCTCG
>JAYUBV010000231.1:0-6646 GCA_043740655.1 Pseudomonadota bacterium
AAAAACTTTCCCCGGTCCACCAAAATTTTGTGGAGGGTCACACCGGTAAAACAGGCGACCAACTCCTTGGCGAGGAACTCTTCGGTGTAGCCAAATCCGTAATACGCCATCACCGACTGCATCGCGGCCGCCCCGCACGTGTAGTTGGTCGCCTGTTTTACCGGTGTGACCCTCCACAAAATTTTGGTGGACCGGGGAAAGTTTTTTCCGTCCGGAGCGCAGCATTGCGATGCGTCCGAAATTTCGCCAATGTCCCTATGACCGCATTGCACTATTACCGAGCTCGTCGCGAGAAGAATGGTGAATAGGAATAGCTTTAATTTCATGCGGGTCCCCCTAGTGGGAGAAACGTACCACGATTTATTGTTTTTGAAAGGTGTCGGACTTATGGATCTCGAGCACGGTAATCACAGCCATGTTCACAATCTCGTCGACATCCGCCGCGCGTTGCAAAACGTTGATGGGCTTATTCATGCCGACCAGGATCGGGCCGATCGCTTCGGCTCCGCCTATGCGCTGTAACAATTTGTAACAGATGTTTGCCGACTGAAGGTCGGGGAAGATGAGCACGTTGGCGCCCCCCTTGATTTCGCAGAACGGAAAGGTCTCTTCGACGATCTCCGGAACCACCGCGGTATCCGCCTGCATCTCGCCGTCGACCAGAATGTCCGGACGCCGAAGCTTAATCAGCCGCGTGGCCTCGCGTACCTTAACGGCGTGCGGATGTGTGCTGCTGCCAAAGTTACTAAACGAAAGCATGGCTACCTTGGGCTCGATGTCGAAGAAGCGCGCCTCTTCGGCGCAACAGATGGCGATGTCCGCCAAATCAGTAGCCGTTGGTTCGATATTCACCGTCGTGTCGGCCAGGAAAAGGATCTTCTCTTTGAATAGCATCATGTAGATGCCCGAGATCTTCATTCCCTTGCGCGCGCCCACGGTCTCCAAGAAGGGCCGAATGGTATCCGCATAGCTTTGCGTGACGCCCGACAACAGCCCATCCGCATCGCCGCGGCGGACCATCATGGAGCCAAAGTAGTTCTCGTTCTTCATCATCGAGTAGCATTGCTCCTCGGTGAGCCCTTTGCGCTGACGGTGTTCCCAGAAATCGTGCGCGTACGTGGCACGCGCCTCGGACGCCGACGGCGTAACGATGCGGGCCTTGTCCAGATTCTGCAACCCCAACTTTTCGATCTGCGCCTGAATGCGTTTCTCGTTACCGAGGAGGACCGGTTGGGCGATCCCTTCCTGCACGATAATGTCCGCGGCACGCAGAATCTTGGGGTTCGAGCCTTCCGGGAAAACAATCTTCGGCAGCATGGAGGGGTCGCTGTCCACCTCGTCGCCCACGATCTTTTCTTTGATAGAACGGACAAAACTCTGGCGGATGCCCAAGCGGCGCTCAAGCTCGGAGACGTACTCATCGAGATCGATCTTTAAGCGGGCTACGCCTGTTTCCATTGCGGCCTTCGCCACCGCGGGGGCTACCCACAGCAGCACACGTGAATCAAACGGTTTAGGAATGATGTAGTCGGGGCCAAAGCGGAAACGTTTTCCGCCGTATGCCTTTGACACGTTGTCGGGCACTTCCTGGCGGGTCAGCTTGGCTAGCGCGTGCACGGCCGCCATCTTCATCTCTTCGTTGATCTGCTTCGCGCGCACATCGAGCGCGCCGCGGAAGATGAAGGGAAAACCCAAAACGTTGTTCACCTGATTCGGAAAGTCGCTGCGACCGGTGGCGAAGATCAGATCTTCACGCGCGGCTTTGGCCTCGTGGTAATCGATTTCCGGATCGGGATTCGCCATCGCAAACACGATGGGCTTTTTGTTCATAGAGCGGATCATTTCCTGTGTGAAGGCCCCTTTGGCGGACAGCCCCACTAAGACGTCGGAGTCAACCGCCGCTTCCGTAAGGTTGCGCGCCTTCGCACTGGTCGCGAACGGGGCTTTATACTTGTTCATGCCGGACTCGCGCCCCTCGTAAATCACGCCATGCGTATCGCACATGATGATGTTCTCGCGTTTGGCACCGAGACGGATGTAAAGGTTCGCGCACGAGATAGCCGAAGCGCCCGCGCCGTTGAAAACGATTTTGGTTTTGGTGATGTCACGGCC
The DNA here is from genome assembly GCA_043740655.1 of Pseudomonadota bacterium. GTDB lineage: Bacteria > Bdellovibrionota > FAC87 > UBA2466 > UBA2466 > JBGSST01. Next base: position 2,113 of record JAYUBV010000231.1, read on the forward strand.
CGTGAGTTCACACGCATTCAAAAACGCGGCGGCCGAGATGATTGCGGTGCCGTGTTGATCGTCGTGGAAGACGGGAATGTTCATCGTCTCCTTAAGCTTCTCTTCGATGTAGAAGCACTCGGGAGCCTTGATGTCTTCGAGGTTGATGCCGCCGAAGGTGGGTTCCAGCAGCTTAACGCATTCGATAAATTTGTCCGGATCTTCCGTTCCGACTTCGATGTCAAAAACGTCGATATCGGCGAAGCGTTTAAAGAGAATGCCTTTGCCTTCCATCACCGGTTTGCTGGCGGCGGCGCCTAAGTTGCCCAGGCCCAGCACGGCGGTGCCGTTGCTGATCACCGCCACCAGGTTGCCCTTGGCGGTGTATTTGAAGACCTCTTCCGGATCTCGAAAAATTTCCATGCAGGGTGCTGCGACCCCGGGGGAGTAGGCCAGCGTCAGGTCGCGCTGCGTGCGGCAGGGCTTGGACGAGATGACCTCGATTTTCCCTGGTCGCCCTTGTGAATGGTACTCGAGTGCTTCTTTATTATTGTTCGGATCTTTTTTGCTCACAGTCCGGGGACTGTAGACACGTTTTTTGGGAATGGCAAAAGCAGGGAAGGTTTAGCGATCCGCCCCTAAGAGCACGCTTATCTCGATAATCGAACGCGGATCGGCCTCGCCCAGCCGTTCGAGTAGCCCGGCGGCGATCGCTTTAATGATTTGATTCGGTGTGAGGTAAGCCTCGGCCAGACTCGCCAGGTCCTGCGGCTGGGGCTCGGCGTCTCGGTAAAGTTCATGCACCGCGCGGGCAAGTAGGGAAAGGCGTCCCTTCGCGCCGTATCGTCCGTTCACCAAGTGGCTGGCCTTCATGCGGACTACGGCTGCCGACCAGCGGTACTGAAAAAGGTCCTGGGAGTTGCCACCGACGTCGCCCCCGACCAGGTCCGAGCCCTGCCCATTGCCGCCTACGTCCCCCGCCATGAGTGAGGGGGAAAAGGAAAGGACGACCAATAGTAGAGCTAATTTCACTTAGGACTCCGTATGGGGGAATAGCTGAAGGTTCAGCTGAAACACTTCCGTGCCTTCGGTCTTTGAAAAATAAGAATCAAAATCATCGCGGAACTGGCGGAGGCGTTTTTTTGCTTCGACCACGTCTTCCCGGCGCATGCGGAAGGTCATCGACGTCACTTCACGCTTATCGACCGGCATCTCTTCCATCGCTTCACCCGCGCGTTTCATCATCTGCGCGTGGTGTAGGCGGAGCGCCTGGTTTGGCACGTCGGTGGGCGTAATCACATTAGAGTGCTTCACGCGGTAGCCGGTTTCCGTTTTCTCTAAAAATCCAAAGTAGCAAAGGCGGATGAGCGCCTCTTTGATCTTCTCCGCTGGCACTTTCTTGCGGAGGCGCTTGTGCAGGGCATCGGCCGAAAGATCGGCACGGGGAATCTGCACCACTTGCCGAAGTACGAAGTAGTACCAATTGAAAATCTGTGAGAACTCCGTCATGTCGATGTACTGCCGCGCCACCGGGATTGGGCGGAGATCGTTCATCTCTTGGGTGACGGGAGACATGCTGTCGCCCGTCCGGTTCCGTTGGGCCTTCTCGACGAGCAGTTCCAGGTACCGGCGTTCGGCCGGGGTGTGGAGAAGCTTGCGCGCCAAGCGATCGATCATGAGTTTGGAGGGGAGGCGGCTGCCGGCGAGCACCATGCCGATGCTACGCGGGGACCGGTACCCCAACACGCGGGATAGGTATCCAGCACAGCCGCGCTTAGCCGATAGCCGGGGCGCTAGCTGCGTCGAGGCGGCAGATAGAAACGCGGGAAACTCTTGATACTCGAATATGTTGAAATTTTTTTCCATGCCCACCGCGAAAAAATTAATGCAGTGCGCAAATTAACAAAAACGCACAGGCCGATCAATTTATTAAAGCGGGGTGGCGAAGTTTGGCACGAGCGGAACGGCCGAAAATGGGCCTAGGAATAGGTTTTTTTGGGCGGGGCACGCACAAACCGTGCGCCTAAATCCTTAACAAATTGGCTTCTCTATAGGGGGCGGGGTGCGTCGCCGCTATAGCTTTCGGAAGGCTTTTTTCGATTTTTCGGGGGTAGCAGGCCAAGCCGTACTGGCTTCGCCTGCCGCATAAGATGCGGGCCCGTCGGATTTGGCCGGAATAGGGAACTCCCCATAGGGTGTTGATGATGTTGGGAGCCCAGGACCTTTTTCGCTCCCCGTGAGGATGGAACTGGGACCCCTATTCCGACCAAAATTCCTTCGGGCCCGCTCTGATCTGAACTGCCTAGGCTTGGTTTTGCCTGCACTTCATCTTGATGGTGAACCTGTGCGGACTAAAGCCGCTCTTCGTCTCGTGGCTTAGGCGTCGTGGCATAGGTTCAACATCACGACGACGATGAAGTGGATGTACGAATAGGCAGAATCGGCACGTCACGCATTCCAACGGATTCGACCCGCGTTCCTTTATTTCAATTCCAGGACAAGCCGATTTTCCGCGTAGCGGGGATGGTGGGGCGAAATCAAAGTTTCGCGCGACAGTACCAGCTCGATGGCCGTGTCTCCGTCTTCGATGGGCGGGTAGGGGATGATTTCCCTTACGAACCGGCTCTTCTTCAGCGCCCGGTCGATGTCGCGCTGGGGGAGTCCCAAACCGGTGATTCCCCGGAGCATCAATACGATCTTGGGAGGTTCGGTGATCACTACGGTGCCGTCGCTGCGCTGAAAGCTTTCCGCCTTAATCAACTTTACCTGGAAGTAGGGCGCCGCTTTTTTGTATTTGTGGGGGGACGAAAATTCAAACGTCCAGCGTTCCCCTCCCTGGCTCGGGGTCTCTTCCCGTTTGAGCGACCGGATGCCGGCCGCCTCTTCGGTGCCGCCGCGGTAAATGCCTTCTTCGCGGTACACGTTGGTGGCGATGCGCGGGATTGTGAACAACACCGGCTCGTCCTCCATGGCGAGGAGCGGCATATTCGCTAACAGCGATAAGGCTAGGAGAAGGATTCGAAAGTGGGGCATGGCTCTATTCTAGCATGAGGACTTTGCGGGCGAGCGAGGACAGCGGCAGATCCAAAACCTTGGAAACGGGGAACCAACGCCCTTCTCGCGCGGCTTCGCCGGGGAGAGGTTCAAGCACCTGCGGATTGGCGAGGTGAACTTCTAGGCCGGTTACGTGCAGGCGGTGGTGGGTCACCGCGTGTTTTTTTTGTCCGAGCCGCCGCGCTTTCTCGTTGAACTCATCGAGCAGCCGTTGCGTCTCGTCGTGGAGCGGACCGGCGGTTTCAAAAACCTCGCGCGGAAGGTCCCACAGGTCTTCCCACCATTCCCCCTTGGGCACGCGTTCTAGCCACAACTTGTTTTTGTGGCGGTAACGAATGGCGAGCCAGTAGAGGTCGATCTTGTCGCGTTTCGGTTTGCGAGTGGGGAGAATTTCCTGAACACCTTCGCGGTGCGCTTGGCAGCCCTTTTTGATGGGGCACTGGCCGCACTTTGGTTTGCCCTTGATGCAGACAGTAGAGCCCAGCTCCATGATCGCTTGATTGAGGACACGCGGGTTTTCGCAGTCGTTCACCCACTCCGTCGCCCTTTCCCAAAAGAAATTTTGCGAGGGCTTCGTCTCGATGGCGGGCTTCCACGCGTAGTAGCGGGCGAACACGCGCTGCACGTTGCCATCGACGATAGGAACCTTGAGATCAAAGGCGATGCTTAAGATGGCCCCCGCGGTGTAGGGGCCGATGCCCGGCGTTTCCAAAAGGGTTTGGCGATCGCGGGGGAATTTACCTTTAAAATTGTCGACAAGGTACCGGGCCCCCTTCTGCAGATTGCGGGCGCGGGAGTAGTACCCTAGCCCCGACCACAGGGACAGTACGACGTCCTCCTTAGCGTTCGCCAGCCGCTGCACGGTCGGCAACTTGGCGAGGAACCGTTCGTAATATGGAATCACGGTGGCCACTTGGGTCTGCTGCAGCATGACTTCGGAAATCCAGATCGCGTAAGGGTCGCGCGTCTTGCGCCACGGCATCGTGCGGTGATCTTTTTCAAACCAGGCTTCGAGCGCGTGCGTGTTCATCGATGATCTTCTTTATAGTGGTAAAATTATCGAATGCCAAAGCGTTCGGGCCACCTTCTAGTCCTCATCTGGTTTCTGCTTTACGGACCGCCGTGTTTTGCGCCGGATCCAGAAGGGTTTATCCAATTCGATCTGCCCGACGATCCCGACGTGAAACGTCATGGTTTCCTCGTGCCGAACGAACTCTATCCCCAGGACGGGGAGTCTATCTTTAAGGCGGCCGGAGCGGGCGCGTACATCACGGTGGGCACCGAACGCGGCTTTATCCACTTCGGTTTGACCCCGGCGGCAACCCATCTCGTTTTGGTCGATACCGATCCCGACGTGGCCCGCTTCAACCGGATCAACCGCATGTTGCTTGCGGCCTCCACCTCGCGGGCCGACTATCTGAGGCTACGGGTGACAGACACCGCCGAGGTGTGGAAAGCGGCCGCTGGGCGCGACGGCGGCAAGGTGAAACTCGACGGCCTG
>JAYUBV010000232.1:0-6612 GCA_043740655.1 Pseudomonadota bacterium
GACGAACGGTTTAGGCAGTGAGTGACCCTGTCCCTCTTCCGGCTGCACCGCGGGTATGGGAACCACACCCTCCTTTTTCGCTACCGGTGACTTCTTCACCAGCGAGTCGTCGGCGATCGGGCGGCTGTTGCTGCCTTTTTGCATCGGCATCGTATCTCGGCCATAGGCCATCTGAAATGACGAGACCGTTAATGCGACCACAAGTGACACGCGTACGGATTTTTTCATAATGCTCTACTGTACCAAGAAATCTATCGACGATCTCCTGGGCTCACTCCGTATACGGTGTAGACAGAAAGAAACTTTCCCATTCCACTTTTAGGAACGAGTATTCGCGGCGAATACACCCCGGTTTCATTGGACGAGTTTAGGTTCAAACACAAATGTTAAGGGATCGTTAGGTGATCCATATGTCCAAATGGGCCGCCAGGTAGTACTTTCACTTTACGTTCAACTTTCGTTTTACGATCAACGCTCCCCAAAAAAAAATAAGACAGAAATGGAACCCAAAGCGCTTCACCGCGCTTTCATCGCTGGGGCGTCCTCTCTGATTCTCTCTGCGAGGAGGCAGGATGAATAAGGTCTCTTTTGGCCTGATAGTGGGGTTGTGCATCTCATCGGTTTCGGTACAGGCGCAGACCCCGCGCTACACCGAAGGGCAAATCATGGTTCGTCTGGCTGGCTCCAGCAATCTTGATGAAGCTCGTCAGCAACTCAACAACGCCAACTATGAGGTGGTCGAGGCTCTCGTACCTTCTCTCGGATTGTACCTCGTAAAACTGAAAGGCATTAAAGTGGAGCAAGCGCTCTATCAGATGCAGCGGATGAACAGCGTGATCTACGCGCAAGCGGATCACAATGTGACTAAGCGAGAAACCACCCCGAACGATCCTGAGTTCGAGCAGCAGTGGGGTCTTCATAACTCGGCCAAGAACGGAGCTGACATCAGTGCGTTGAAAGCTTGGGAATTCGGCACCGGCGGAACCGATCGCGCGGGTGACGACCTAGTCGTGGCCGTCGTGGATGGCGGTGTGGACATCAAGCATAAGGACTTGGTGGACAATATTTACGTTAATAAAGGGGAAATTCCGAACAACGGAATCGATGATGACGAAAATGGTTACATCGACGACGTGAACGGCTGGAACGCTTACAATGACTCGGGCAAGATCCCGGCGGAACGTCACGGCACCCACGTGGCCGGTATCATCGGCGCTTCGGGCAATAACGGCTCGCACGGCGTCGGCGTGAACTGGAAAGTGAAGATCCTGCCGGTGGCCGCTTCGTCGAACAAGACCTCGGTCATTGCGAAAGGCTACGGGTACGTCATCGCCCAGAAAAAACTCTGGATCGAAACGAACGGAGCCAAAGGCGCCAACATTGTGGCTACTAACTCGAGCTTCGGCGTGGACTACGCGGATTGCGCTTCGGGTGAGTACCCCGCTTGGAACGATCTCTACAACGAGATGGGCCGACTCGGAATTCTTTCCGCCGCGGCGACCGCCAACCTTAACATCGACGTCGATGAAAAAGGGGACGTTCCTACGGGCTGTTCGAGCGAGTTCATCGTGAAGGTGACCAACACCGACAGCCAAGACAAAAAGAACTCCGGCGCCGCCTTCGGTAAAACGATGGTGGAAATCGGGGCTCCCGGAACGCAAGTTCACTCGACGTTGCCCGGTGACAAGAGTGGCAAGCTGACCGGAACTTCCATGGCGACTCCGCACATCGCGGGCGCGGTGGCATTCCTGCACAGTGTGGCTAGCGAGGCACTCTACGAGGCAACCAAGCAGGATCCTGCGGTCGGTGCGCGTTTGGTGAAGAAAATGCTGCTCGAAGGCGTCGACAAACTGGCGGACCTGGACGGCAAGACCGTATCCGGCGGACGGCTGAACTTGTTCAGCTCAGCGTCGGCGGCTCGCAACTACTCGTCCGAAGGCCAAGGTCAGGGACAAGGCGGAGACGGCCTGCGCGTTCGTCGCTAAGCGCTTAGCCCTAGAAATTAAAAAGGCCCGCCGGGGTTTCCCCGGCGGGCCTTTTCATGTCTGTCATGGCGAGGCCGCTAGGCCGACGCCAACTCGCGGAGATTGCTTCCGCCTGGCGTGCCCGGCTCGCAAAGCTATTTCAGACCAACGAGCTCGGGCGGACATTTGTACGCATTACCCGTGTAGGTCGAGTCTGTTTGGCCACCCGAAAAGCCGTGCCCGCTGCCCGACATGGTGCTACCGGCCGTGTTGACCTCGAGGCTGACGTAGTTAGCGCCTAGGTCTAAGGCATTGTTCTTCATGTCGTTGATGGCACCCACGGCGAGGTTCTTATTGCTGGTCCAGCCGCCCGTTAGCGCGCCACCCTGCTCACCGATAACCGTACCGAGGAACTTACAGCCCTTAGGGGCGGGGTTTTTCGTTACGAGGATTTTTTCGGCTCCGGGCCTAACGCCTTTAGCGGCGCAGCCGGAGAAAAACAGGAACGCAGGAACGACCAACATGAGACCTTTAATGAAACGAGACATCAAGAACCTCCAATTATGAGCCCAAACTGAAATTTTCGACGAACCTGTCTACTGCAAGCTGCGTTCCCGCACTTCAAGCAATGAACACCTTAAGTAATGTGTCTAAGAGCTGACAAATGTCCGGACAATTTTCGGGCGTCACCGGGGTGACTAGGTGGGGAGCGTCACCCGGTGAGGTTGGTACGGTTACTGCTCTTTCAGGCTTTGTGCGCAGGTGTGCTGTGCCCGTGGTTTTGTGGAAGTGGAGTCGGTTTTAGTTGAGCAGGAGTTGCAGGATGTACGTTTTTAAGAATGCCTTGGTAATGAGTTTGGCTTTGGTCGTCGGTGGAGCCTCGGTCGCGAAAGCGGAAGACGGAGTGATTAGCTCACGCCGTAGCCAAGGAACTTCTTCGATTTCGTCGGGCGGATCGCACGGGGCGCTTAGCTCCGGTTCGCGTGCTTACGGCCAACCCTCGTACGGTTACCCGTCGTACCAGTCGCCTTATAGCTCCAACAACAGCTATAACTACTACGGTAGTAACTACGGCTATAACGCGGGTTACAGCGGCAGCGGCTACACGAGTCCTTACTCGTCCGGTTACCCCTCGAATTACGGAAGCTACACCAGCCCTTACTCGTACGGTTACGGATCCTCTTACGGATATCCGTCGCTCTACGGTAATAACTCCGGTGCCTCTTCCTTCGGCTATCCGTACAGTAGCTACACTAGCCCTTACTCGTACGGCAGCTACTCTCCTTATAGCAGCTACACGAGTCCTTACTCGTACGGCAGCGGATCGTCTTACGGCGGGTACCCCTCTTATGGATCGTCTTACGGTGGTTACCCGTCTTACGGATCGTCTTACGGCGGTTACCCGTCTTACGGATATGGCTCCTCGTACGGATACCCGTCTTACAGTAACAGCTACGATTACTCGGGCGGTTACTCGCTTTACGGCGGTTACGGTTCGGGTGGCTACGGCGGATTGTACGGTGGTTACAGCAGCGGTTACACCCCCGGTAACTATGACTACGGTTACGCTGGCTCTAGCCCCTATAACTACAGCTGGTCGTACTAACCAGTCGTTGCGAGTCCTCGTAGAGGACGAAGCAATCTCGTAGCAATAGGACCAACGACGTTGGATCTTGTTCCGCGGGATGGCTTCGTTCGCCTGGCGTCGGCCCGACTCCTCGCCAAGACAAATTTGTAAGGGTCATCTCCTCTGGAGATGGCCCTTTTTCTTTTTAAAGGCTTCCGCGCTCGAGTAGCAGAATTTTCGCCCGCAGGATCCCCGCCACTGATAGCGAGTCGGTGATCTCTCCGCTCAAGACCCGCTGGTAGGCCTCTTCAAACGGCACCTTCTTTACGACCAAGGCCTCGTCCGGGTCCGGGTGGGCGGTGCCGAGCCGTAGCCCCTTGGCGAGGTAAACCACGCCCCATTCGTCGCACACGGAGTTGGATAGGTGCATTTCCAGCAATTTCTCCCACGTGGCGGCGACGAGCCCCGTTTCTTCGGCCAGCTCGCGTTTGGCGCCGTCTAAAGGCGGAACGGTGAGCTGGCCCCCTCCCTCCGGAATTTCCCAGCTGTATTGCTTGAGAGGAAACCGGTATTGGCCCACCAGGTAGGTATTCCCCTCGTCGTCGATGGGGAGGATGCCGATGGCTAGGTTCTTAAAGTGGACCGTTCCGTAGATGCCCGGGCGACCGGAGGGGTCGGTAACTGCGAACTCGTCGACCCGGATCCAGGGGTTTTCGTATTTCAGGGCCTGTCCGCGGACGGCCCAAGGGTTTTCGAGCGGATGAGACAGCTTTTCCATGTCCGCCATTTTATGTTATTCCACACGATTATGTCCCGCCTGATTCCACTCTTACTATCGATGCTGTGCCTTCCCGGCTGCGTAGGCCGGCGGCTTTATCACGATCGCGAAGTGAGCCAAAACGGCAGCTACTATTCGGGCACGTCGATCCCGACGGTGAAGGGGATCTTTTCCAAGCCGAACGCGGATCGCGAGTTCCGTAGCGAAGACGCCGTGGTGGGGCTGTTGACCTCGGCAATCCTCCTCGCCCAAAACCCCGATTACTACCAAAAAAGTTCCATCGGGGGCCGTTGCGTGCGGGGGCCGGAAGAGGCCGCGCCGCTTCAGCTACCGTGCATGAACGCGACCTTCGTCCTGGTCAGCGAGACCGGTAGAGAAGAGAGCCGGTACTTCTCCGAATCCGGCGCCTTCCAGTTTTTTGTGGAGCCGCACACCTCCTACTCCGTGGCGGTGCTCACCAAGGCGGGGCGCCAGGGTAAGGTCGGTCCCGTGCGTATGGGGGACGAGGTCGTCATCCGCCTGGGTGATTCCGAAACGGCGGGGCTGCCGGTTCGCGCGCATTTGAGCCCGGGGCGCTAAATGGCCGGCAAGACCGGCATCCTCACTTGCCAAGAACACTCGACGTTAATCGCCGATGATAGGCAGTTGATTCCGCTGCTAACCGCGGCGGGTTTTTCGACGGAAATCGTGGTGTGGAACGAACCGGATCGGGTTTCGCTACCCGAGTTCATCCTCGTACGAACTCCTTGGGACTATTACAAAGACTATCCGGCATTTCTCAAATTTCTGGACGGGGCGGAAGCGGCGGGCAGCAAAATGTTCAATCCGTACGCCTTAATCCGGTGGAATCTCGATAAGCGTTACCTCGCGGAGCTGGAAGGGAAGGGGGTACCGGTATTGCCCACCGTGTTCATCCCGAAGGGGGCTAGCCTTTGGGAACGGGACCATGCGCTGATTACGATCCCGTGGCCCAAGGATGACGGCGGAGTGGTGGTCAAACCCACCGTGTCCGCGGGATCTTTTATGACGTCGCGGGTGACCGGCGACCTAACGGAAGTCGATCTCGCCGTGGGACAGGTTGCGGCGGTGCAGGCGGTGATGGTGCAACCCTTCGCAGCGGATATCGCAAAGCTTGGCGAGATTAGCCTAGTGTACTTCAACGACGGTGCGGGCTGGCGGCTGAGCCATTCCGTTTTAAAAAAAGCGGGCGGCTCTGACTTTCGCGTGCAGGCTGAGTTCGGCGGCAGCGAAGCGCCGTGTGAGCCAAGTGCGGAGCAGCTGGCCATAGCTGAAAAAACGCTCGTAGCGTTACCCGAGCCGGGACTCTATGCACGCGTGGATCTAATTCCGTGGCAGGGTAGTTGGGTCTTATCGGAAGTAGAGCTCGTCGAGCCGCAGTTATTTTTTCGTTTCGCGCCTGGCGCCGCGGAACGTTTCGTCGACGCTTTCACGAAGTGGTCGCGTTATTAATTACGCCATCACGATGATGGCACAACCTACGCACGCAATCGCGGTAAACACCGCCGACTGCCACTTTACCTTTTCGTCGAGAAAGAAATGCGCGATGGGCACCACCCACAGCGGATACGTCGACATCAGTGCGGTGGCGATTCCTGCTTTCGAGTACTTGAGTCCCACCGACATCAAGATTAATCCGCAGAAGGTTCCGAGCGTGGCGGTAGCGATTAGTAAACCGAGTCGGCGAGGATCTTTGGCTAGCGACCGGATGCCGCTAGGCTGGAAGTAACGTATTCCCAGCAAGAAGATCTGCGCGGGCAGCAGCCGTAGAAATGTGCCGAGGTAAGAATCTACGTGAGGCATGCCGTACCGGCTAAGCACGACGCCAACGGAATGGCCGAGCCCGCCTAGGAGCAGCCAGAAAATTCCCCAGCCCCGCGAGGGGACGAACGTGTCGTCCGGTCGGACCGAGGCACGTTGGGTAAAGAAAAGGGTGCCGCCCACGCCGAGCACGGTCAGCCACATGCCGGCGATTTCCGAGGTTGACAGCGACTCGCCCAGAAAAAAGAAGGCCATTGCGGCGGAGAGGGGAGGCCCCATACAGACGCTAGCGGCCGCGGCCGGCGCCCCCAGATGGCGCAGCACCGAGTAACCGGCAGTGTCGCCCAACGTGATGCCGGCCAGGCCCGACAGCATCAGCGAAAAATAGATTTTAGAATCCGCCGGCCACTCGGGGCGCGTGGCGAGCAGGAGCATGGTCATGCCGACTAGCCCAACCCAGTTTTTAAAGAGGTTCAGCCCCCAGGGCCTTACCCCGTACCCCCAGCGCCGGTACATCGAGAGGG
>JAYUBV010000233.1:0-1952 GCA_043740655.1 Pseudomonadota bacterium
CCGAGCGCAAAACGGGCAGGCTCGTAACCGCCGAGGGCCACGCGTTTTATAACATGTCCTCTTGTTCTTACTTGGGGCTACACGGGCACCCGATGATTCTCGAGGCCGCGCAAAAAGCCATTACCGAGCAGCCTTATCTTTCCATTGCCCCGGTTCGCATCAAGCTTCGGCTGCTAGAGGAGCTGGAGACGCAACTCGCCACCATTTTCAAAGCGGATGTGATTTACACCACCGCCGCCACCTACTCTACCCTAGCCGTGCTGCCCCTTCTGGCCTCGGGCCACCTAGGAGATGGAAAGCCCCGCGTGATGGCCTTCGATAAGCACTGCCACTTTTCGATGGCGCTCGCCAAACCCATCTGCGCGGATGAGACCGAGGTGGTGACCATCGCCCATAACGACGTCAACCAACTGGAAGAGGCATGTAAAAAGCACGGACGGATCGCATACATCGCCGATGGGGTCTACTCGATGGGTGGCAAGGCCGTTCTGGATGATTTATTCGCCCTGCAACGCCGCTACGACCTCATTCTTTATTTCGACGACGCTCATTCCATTTCCATCTTTGGCCGAACCGGTGAGGGTTACGTTCGCGACTATCTACCCGAGCTGAACGAAAAGACCATCATCGTGGGATCCCTCGCCAAGGCCTTCGGTTCCGCCGGTGGCTTCGTTTCCATGAAGCCAGAGCTAAGAAACCGCAAGCGAATCGAACGACACGGCGGCCCGGTGGGCTGGTCTCAGGAACACATGCCGGCGGTGATGGCCGCAACGTTGGCCGCGGCGAAGCTCCACCAGACGCCCGAGCTTAAACGGCTCCAAGGCGAACTAAAAACCCGAATCGACATCTTCGACCGCGAAGTGACAACCGAGGATACGGGCTCCCCCTTCCCGGTGCGCGTAGTCACGGTCGGAAACAACGAGGACACCGTCCAGTTATCCAAGCGTATTTTTGCCGAAGGCTTTTATTGCTCACCGGTATTTTTTCCAATCGTGAAGCAGAACGAGTCCGGGGTTCGCGTCATGGTGCGCACGGACGTACCGAAGGAAGAGATCCAAAGACTCGCGCGCGTGATTCGCGAGGGAATGTCGCAGACTGTTCGGGAACTGAACTCGTGAACGAGAAGCGAATTTCGTATTGGTACGCGTCGGTGATTTTCGTGGCGGGATTTACCAGCGTGGCCGTGGATAGCGGAATCATTCCGCACTTTGAAACGATAGGCCGGTTCTTCGGCACCGACGGTAACTCGATGCTGAGCACCCTGACCGCCTTTAACGGCGCGTTCGTGGCGGGATTGCTCTACGGTAGTGTCTTTTCGGGCCCCAAGCACCTCGGCCGAAGTTTCTTCGTTACCGCGCTGGTATTGGCGATTTCGGGAGCCTTGGCGAGCACGACCGGATCGATGCCCCGGTGGTTGGGCGCATGGGCCGTTTTGGGATTCGCATCGGGGCTCTTGTCCCACCTGTCCTGGATATTCACACTGAACGCGGGCCATTCCGGCGTGGTGACATCGCGAATGATCTCGGCCCAACTCTCGGCCCGGCCCGTGGGGATTGCGCTGGGAGTTCCGCTCTTTACGTTTCTCGCCTCGTTTCGCGGTTGGACTCACGCGCTCCTGCTATTTTCGATCGCAGCCGCCGCAGGCTCGGCCACCTTAGGGGCCCTGACGCTGCGGCATCGCGCGAGGCCGGGCGGACTGCCTTCGATGCCGGATACTCCCGACGACTCGTTTTTGAAGCATTACCGGACCATGGCGAACCCGGGATTGCTCTTCCTACTGCTCGGGAACCTCTTTTACGGGATGTCCTACCTGGGCCTTTACGGGGTTTTGGGGATTGTGCTTACGAAACTATACGGCTTCTCGCCGGAACGAAAAGCCTCCCCAGGCCGCCATGATGACGAAGGTTCCGATGGGACAGGCCGGCGCTATCACCGCAATCGCCTCGCCTGCG
>JAYUBV010000234.1:0-1951 GCA_043740655.1 Pseudomonadota bacterium
GGCCAGTCTTTTTTTTGCGTCGGATAAGCCGATAACGTTAGATGTTTTGGCCGCTCATTTTTAACACCTACCAGGACCTTTTCGATAAAATGGGCGGCCAAGACATCTTGCCGGAAGCGTTAGCGAAACTCGCGCAGGCCGAGGATCCGTTTACCATTCCCGACCAGCCGGGGGTCGACCTGGGCGGGCTGCAGAGGAAGATGCGTGAGTTTAAGGAGATGCTGGAGTCGGCTGGGTGGAACACGCCGGAGGTTCGCGGACTTCTGCGGGCTGGTCTCCAGAGTCGCGCTGGGCAAAACGAAGTGCCGACGCAGAAAATTGAAACCGCGGTCAACAAGACACGGGCTGAAGAAAAGGTCATTTGGCCGTTCCCCGGCACCCCCGTTTATTCCCCGCAAGGCGACAAGATTTTGCTCACTTTTCCAACCCCCATGGGCCAGAGCCCGCCGAGCTCTAAGGCGGCGATCTACGATGTAGCGGCCAAGACGCTCCAGCAGGGGACTACCACAATCGGCTCTTTCCGCGAGGGGACTTTCACCCCCGACGGCAAATCGTTGGTCTTCGGTGACGTGGGGAGTGTTATCCAGGTCGTGCCGTTGGACGCGAAAGGGAATCCCCGCTTCGATCAGGCCAAACAGATTGGCACGAAAATTAGCGGTAATACCGAGTCGGGGTGGAAGATCGTATCGCTTACCTCCGGCTTGTCACCGAATCGCTTCTACGGCCACGCGGATCATGGGGGTGCGTATATGCGTCCGTACCTGTTCAACTTCGCGACGGGAGAACGGCTCCGGGTGAAAATTGAGGCTCACCTTCTCGCGGGAAACCTCGATTCGAGCTTTGCTACCCTTCTGATCAGTGACTGGGGCCGCCTGCCGGGCTCGGAGAATTTATATTTTCTAGTGCGAGAAGCCGGGGGAGTGCGCCGGCACGTTGTCTCTGTCGATGACACGGGTAAGGTAACGCCCGTTGAGAAAGATATTTTCTGGAGTTTGTCGGATCCGGCGCTCGCCGGCTTTCCAACGGAGCGGCTGCAGTTTAGTGCGGACGGAAAAACTGCGGTAGGCTGGTCTGCCGGCGTGGTGAGCTACGTGCCAGCCGGTTCCACTTCGGCCAAGGCATTCGACCTGAAGCTGATCCCCCAAGAAAGTATCGCGGCGGTGCTGACCCACCCCAAAAAGAACGAGGTCCTCGCGCTGATCGTTAACCGTGCGGTGCCTCCGGAAAAGGGTTACCGGTTAGAGGTTTTCGATTTGGGTAACGGGCAGCACCGTGGCTCGATCCCCGTCAAACACCTAATTGAAACGCCGCGCCTGTCATTCTCGCCGGACGGCAACTTCCTGCTCATGACCTCACAGTTAACATCGACCGCGTTAAACTATGAAAGCCGGCTGGTTCCCACCCCCTAAAAAGAAGCTAATCCCTGCGCCTAAAACTACCGATACGCCCCATGATGAGTGGAGAATCCAAGAACGGTGGCCCGCGCCTTGTCGTGATCGAAGGCAAGGAGAAGGGCAAAATCATTCCCCTTAAAGAAGGGGTGGTCATCATTGGCCGCTCGAAAGGGGATGTCGTTATTCCGGATGCGCGCATTTCTCGCTCGCACGTTTCCCTCCATTTTGACGCCAAGACCGGTAAACTTTCCTTCGAAGATTTAAAGAGCTTAAACGGCACGCAACGCAATGGCGAAACGTTGACGTCGGGTGATCTAAAGGATGGCGACAAGCTGCAGGTCGGTAACACCGTGCTGGATTGCTTGTTGGGGACGGCCGTCGAGGCCGAGCCCGAACCGGTGAAAGCCGAAAAGCCGATTGAGAAAAAGAAATCCCGTCGCGAAGAGCCCAAAGTGGACTCCTTTGCCGATGCGCTGCGCCGCGAGCCCGAGATGCCGGTCGCCCGCATTTCCGTTGACGAGTTGAATGAGCGGGCGCGCGAACCAATCGCCGAAGTG
>JAYUBV010000235.1:0-1949 GCA_043740655.1 Pseudomonadota bacterium
CGTGGCCAAAGACCGCGTCGAAATTTTTATCGTTCACGTCGGGGCCCAAATGCACGGTGGAGTCAGACCGCTTGAAATAGGCGGTCACCTTAAAATTCAATTTCAAATCCTGTAGGAACGAGGCGCTGTCGCTATGCCAGTAAACTTGGATGCGGCGGATGTCCCACTCCAGCGCATTTTGGGTTTTATCCGTCACCGCCTGCACGCGACGTTCGGTAATCCACGCGGGGGGATTGTGGACCACCATCTGATTTATTGCGATCTTTGGCTGAATATTAGGACGAGCAAAAAGGGCCGAACTACAGAGTAGCCCGGCCCCTAAAAGGATTCTAGGTAGTAGCATTGGCTACTGATTAGCTTTGCGCTGGCCCTCGCGAGCCTCTTTGCGGCGCATGAGTTCTTCCGGATTGGCGGTCGGCGCGGTCTTCATCTTCCACACGCGGTAACCGTTCGGACCGTCGACCCACTCGCCCTGCGGTTTGGTATCTTCCGGATCGAGCCCGCTCTTCACGAGGTTCGCACTGTAGCGATCCTCACAGGCGTCGAGCTTGTCTTTGTACTCTTCGTACCGGCGATCCAGGATATTTTTCACATTCTTCATGTGGCCGAGACGATCTTCCAGCTGCTCTTCGGAGACCGCGACGACCTTCTTCTTGTCCTCCACGCGGTACTTCAGATCCGGATCCGTCTGCGAAATTTTTTCCCACTTCTCCATCGCGTCGGGCATGCCGTTACCGCCCAGGCGCGCATCCGCCAACTTTTTGCGGCACTCTTTAAGTTTCAACCACATGCCGCCCGGATCCTGGCGAGAAGAGCCGTAAATCGAGTTCTCGGCGTCGTTGATCTGATCGCGCACGTGGGTCATATCTTCTTCGAGCGACATCTTTTTCTGAATGACGATGCCGCCATTCTTTTCACCGATGGTCTCGTTGCGTTCACCGGTTTTGTTGACGTACGCACGGTCGAGCTTTTCCGGCTCATCCAATGTGACTTTCTTTTCCTTCGAGCCGCAGCCCGACAGCGCTAGCGCCCCCATTACGACGAGCAGCAGCTTAAAACGTTGAATCATGATGGTTCTCCTAATCCTGACATTGAATTGATTTCGCGGGATTGGCGCAGCCGCGTACCGTGCAACTTCCAGTAGTCGAACAGCCAAAATTATTGCAATACCCGCCCGGTGGCCAGCAGCCGTACATATTGCATCCTCCACCCGCGACGTAACGGCCAAAGTCGTTCGAACCGGCGCAGCGGTAATTTACGCTGTCCTTGGTCGAGACGTCGCCGGCTTCCAGCTCGTGACTCTTCTTTCCGTCGGAGTTGAGCAACTCCTTCACCTTGCCGCTTTCAAAGATGACCACCTTAGGCTTCCCATCGAGATCGTACGTCCACAGCTCTTGGGTCCCACGGAACGTTTTGTCCACCGGCGTACCGAGTCGGTTCTTAACCTCATCCGGGGTCATCCCACGGCTGACGTCGAGCAAACGCGTCTGTTTAGAGGCGCAGGCCGATAGTAAAAGAAAAGGAATTAAAAGAGCCAGGGTGAGTTGTCGCATTTCGGGCGAAATTCTCTCACCAAGGAAAGGAATGCACAAGAAACGGAGAGTTGGTCCGCGAACCCTTTTCTAGCGGCTGTTCCAGAGCTTTGGTGCGCTCCATCATCAGCTGGGCCTGGGCGATCACGTTTTCGTAGACGGTACGGGTGTAGTCGCCACCGTACTCCCCTTGGAGATCGTAGAGCCGGTTGGAGCTGGCCGCGAGCTGAAGACGGCGGTGCTCGGCGCGCAGGTCGGCAAGTCGGTGGTCGAACGACCGGTGCACCGTGGCCCGATTTTCGAGGCGCTCGAGCCAATCGGCCCAGCGGGCATCCGCCCCATTGGCGGACGCTGCATTCACCGTCACGACGGTGAATGCGAATAGGAAAGCCCATACGGAGATTGAGAACGACGAAC
>JAYUBV010000236.1:0-6596 GCA_043740655.1 Pseudomonadota bacterium
CGGTAAACGCGTTGTTACCGATCGCGAGGCCGAAAAGAAGATGGAACATAAGGATGTGTACCTGGCGGTGCGGGACGCGTTCGACGCCGCTGAGCGTCGGGTTCATCAGCTGCACGCGCGTATGCGGGCTCCGAGACGTTGGGCAGGCCCGCAACGTCCGGTCGGCGATACGATCAACAGTGAGGCGGAAGCGTCCACCGGTGGGCTCGAGTGGACCCGCCAGTCCAACGGCTGAGCGCTTCTGATTTGAGTTTTCCAAGGGACGAACGTCATTCTCCGAATGACGTTCGTCCCTTTTTTTGTTCCGCGGCACCCGTGGCACGATCCCTGCTGTACTCAAAGTTTAACTCAACGAACAAAGGAGCGACTTTGACCAACGGGAAAATCATTTGGGCCGTGGATATTTTGGGTGATCGAGCGAACTTGCAGCAGAAATCGCGCGATATGGCGTTGCGCCTGTCCAAGAAGCTTCACACCAAGATCGTGCCGACGTTCGTGCTCGGGCCCATCCCTTACATTTTCCACCCCAACATCGAAGATAAGCAAACGAAAGCCTATTTGATCGAGATGAAGCGCCATCTCGAAAGCGTAGTTAAGGAATTGGGGGGAGAGAACCTGGACCGATGCGCAGTACTCGTGGCGCAGGACGCGACGCTTAAGGGCCAAACGGAAACATTGATCGAGTTCGCAAAGTCAGAGGGCGCCGCCGTAATCGTCGTTAGCACGCAGGCCCGCAAAGCTTTGCCACGGTTGTTCCTCGGAAGCTTTGCCGAAACGTTGCTGCTTCGCTCCCCGGTACCCTTGGTGTTGGTCCGCCCAAACTCAAAAACACAGCTTCCCAAGGACATCGTCTTCCCGACCGACTTTTCCCAGAAAGCATTTCAGTCGCTGCGCAAAGCGTCCGAGCTAGCGAAGGCGATAGGCGCGACGGTGCAGATCTTTCACAATTCCGAGACCATCGTTCCCGTGTTGGGGGAGAGTTCGCTCTACTTCAGCCACATGGATAAGATAATCGACCAGTCCAAGAAGCAGCACCTCCTCGATGCCGCAAAAAAAGGTGAAGCGTTGGTGGCGAGTCTCAAAGAATTAGGTGTGAAAAGCCGCTTCTCATTGGGGAAGGGTGAAACTTACACCGTGGAAGCGATCTTGAAGTTCAGTAAGAAATTTCCGCAAAGAATATTGGCGATTTCGTCGATAAGCCAGCCCGGACTGGGTGAGGTACTCGGCGGCATAGCCCGTCGCGTGGTCCGTGAGGCGGAGTGCGTGGTTTGGGTGGTGCATCCGGGGGATACCACGGAAACCAAAAAGAAATATTCGCCCGTGAAGAACTACGAGCAAGGGCTAAAAATATGAGCGCACGACTTTTCTCGATTTTTTCTTTGATAACCCTGGTCGCATTTTCCGCCAGCGCCGAGACCCGGCAGTGGAACAAGCGGATGCAGGAGCTGGCCGCCGTACTGAACGAGCTGCTGCCCGAAATCAATCGGCTATACGAAACCGACAAAGAGGGGCTTGAGAAGAATGCAAAAAAACTCTCCGAACTTGTGCACACCCTCGCCGTGCAACCGGGGGGCAAATCGATGCTCCCTCCCGACGCGGATCCGTCGCTGCTGATCGTGCAGGGACTTTTTGAAAGGGATACAAAACGCGCTTATCAAGCGATCAAAAATGGTCACGTGGACTACGGCAAAGGTTTGCTTCGCGCCATGACGGGCTACTGCATTGCCTGCCATAGCCGGAACTCCAATGGCCCCGATTTTCCCAACATCACGCTTTCCCCCAAGACGGAGAAGCTGAATTCGTTCGAGAAGGCGCAGCTCTTGGCGGCGACCCGCCAATTTGACGGTGCAATTGAAACTTTAACCGCCGTGGTTAGCGATGCGGACCTCGCCAAACGCCGTCCGCTCGAATGGAACCGTGCCGTTAAGCAGGGGCTCACCCTGACGGTGCGGGTGAAACAAGATCCCGACAAAGCCCTGGCCTTTCTAAAGGCGGCTTCGCAGGTCGAAACCCCTCGATTCGTGGCTCAAAATACCGAGGCGTGGAAGGCATCGCTCGAGGCCTGGAAAAAAGAAAAGAGCTTACCGAAGCCAAACGAAGTTTCCCTTCACCGCCAGGCAAAGAAATTGCTCGACCAGGCGCGGGTGGACCAGAGGTTCCCCATGGATAGGAATGCCGACGTACTCTACCTTCGAGCCAGTGCGATGTTGCACGATCAGTTGCGCCTAGCGCCGACGGGGGGGCTTGCACCCGAGGCTTTCTACCTACTGGGCCGATCGTACGAAGTGTTGGGAGATCTGATGTCGGAGCCGTGGCACGAGATCTATTACGAAACCTGCATTCGACAGAAGCCGCATACCGCGCTGGCGAGAAGCTGCTTCGACGCTTACGAGTCGTCGATGCACTTTGGCTACTCGGGAACGGGCGGTTTTTCCCTGCCGGAAGAGGCGCAAGCCTCTCTTACGGAGCTGAAACAACTGGCGGCGGCGGCAAAGTAAGCACGTGTCTCAGGGAACGAGCGGAATGACAGTCATGTCGGTCGGGGAAGGTTGGAAAAAAAGCTTAGTGTGATCCGGTGAAGCGATTGGCCCCGGTTCGCAAGGAATTCCGAGTGGGCGCGTATCGAGGCTCCACTGCTTTGTATCGAGGTCGTACCAGTGGAAGGTCAAATTCTTTTCCCAGCGATTTCGTACGAAGACGGCCAGGTGTTTTCCATCCGCGGAAAAGAAGGCATGAGTGATTTTGTCCCTTTCTTTCCGGTTCGGCCGACTCTCGCCAATTTTTTCGTCGCCCTTCGCCTGGACGAGCGTAAGCGAATCGAAGGAATCCGAGAAGAAGCTGACCGCCGAACCGTGATCCTTGGTCCAAAGAATGGTCGGGGGAGCCGCCCAATTATTCTCGGACCAGGTATGAAAGGTCTCGACGTCGGTAAGACCACCGGCCGTCACCCGAGCTGTCTTAAGCGTAATGGTATGGTCGGCGGGGGTATAAAACGAAAAATACGCCCGGCCGGAGCCGGGTATCGGCCCAAAGCCGTAAAGCGACGACTTGTCCGTGAGTCCGAGCGGCGCGGGATCCACGAGCTTCGACCGGCGTTTTTCGATGTCGAATAAGCAAAGGCGGTGGTGCGGCGATACGGTGCCGAGCAGGAAGCCCGCGTTCCCCGAATCAACGAAACTATTCAATTTCCAGGGTCGTCGTTTCTTACGTAAAGCCTCGAACCATCGACGAGGCTCTTGGGGGGCAAAGATCCCGAAGCCGGCCGAAAAATTCACGTCCCCATTCTCGATCGGAAAAAAATTTATTTCATCGCCACCATTGAGATTGGACTGCATGGCCAGATATTTTCCGTCGCCGGTCGCGAGCATCCCTTTATGAATCATAAGGGGCGTCCGTTGCTCCACCGATTTCCCGGTGGCGAGGTTGGTGGTGGCGAGGGTGGCATTCGTTCCACTACCACTTGCAAATACGAGCAAACCATCGGGAGAAACGGTCCCGTCGTGGAGACGGCCTTTAACGTGCTGGGCGACGTTCTGATCTATTTTTTTTGTTCTGACTTGCTCTGCGGAGACGGCTTGGCGCAGTAACCCACTGCGGACTTCCTTCAGCCGGTTCACGATCGGCAAGCTCAGCCAGCCCTGACGGGCCAGCATCTGCTCGTACTGCCGGAGGCTTTTTTGTAAGGCACTCAGGTCTCGCTCGGAGGACGGCGGGACTTCGAATGGACTCTCCGGTATCTCAGATGCTGGCATGTGCAAGGTTCCCAGCTCTCGCCAAAGGCGCTCGTAGGTGGAAGCAATGAGTTCGGCGGTGGGCGGCCCGTCTCCGGCAATTGAGGAAAACCCGAAATGGCAAGGGAAGGCCGAAAAGTTCACGGCGGGTGACTCTCCCGCCACGCCCAATCCTATGAAGAGGAGTTGCAGTGTCAGCTTAAATGGCGTACGGGCCACCCCCTATGGTAGCACACGCAGACGGGTCTCGAGCTGGCGGTAAACGTCTTCCATCCACGGCGGATTTGGATGGTAGTTCGCCGGTAATTTTTTGATGCGGAAGTCGACGGGGCTAAGCAATACGTTCCACTTATTGAAGTCGGTTTTTTCGGCCAGCCGGTAGACCTCTTCAATTCCTACGTTGCCGATCGCGATGCAGCCGATCGACACGGCCTCGCCGTGGATCATGATGTCGCCGCCAAGCTTAGTTCGCTTTTCTCTCGCCGCGTGTTCGCGATCCGTCTCGTTGGGATAGTTCACGCGTAGAGAAAGGTGAAACTGACTCTTCGGATTGAGCAGCACGATTCGGTACAGCCCCTCGGGCACCTGCTCGTCCCCTTCTTTCAATTTAGGTCCCACGCCTCCGCTGGCCGCCAATACCGGGTAGCGATGAATCAACTTTTGGTGGTCCTCCGCCGTGCCCGCGTAAACTAATAGTTCCTTCGAGTCCTTAAAGAAAACTAGCGTAACGTGGGAGGGCGGATAGTGGACTTCGGCAAATTTAAATTTTGCCACCAACCGCTCGTCGGCCAGCCCCATGTTGACCTCGTGCGTGTTCATTTTCCGCATCCTACTCTGAATCCGTTGGCCAATTTGCGTAAACAGACTGGTCGCCAAGCCTGCGATCGGAACGGCGAGCACTAGGAATGTGAAGGCGGCGGCGCGAATTTTCATGGGATGTATAATGACCGCCTATGGCGAATAAATCGATCCTCGCGTGGGCGGTTCTCTTCGGGCTCGTAGCCGCCGTGTTCTCTTACTGGTCGCTGCTGATCCACCCCACGTTTTGTAAGAACGTAGAAGAGGCCCGGTGCGTGACACTGTGGCCGGCGATGCTCGTGATTTCCGGCTTTGCGGGGGCGGCATTTTTTTACATCGCGTTAGCGAGTACCGCGATAAGGCGCCCCACCGCCGTTGCGATCGTGGGCGTAGCTGCGTTGGTGACCGTAGTGTACATCGTAACGAACCCGACGGAGGCCCAACGGCTGGCGGTGGAGAACCAACGGGAAGCAGCGCAGTTCGATAAGATCCTAGCCGCGAACCATTCGCCCAAAGAACGCCTCGACGCCTGCCTTGGCTTTGCCAAGGGGACGGGTTCGCGTTGGCGCTGCGTGGCGGATAGCGCCGAACGGCTTAAAATGACGGGAAAGGACTGTGCGTTCTTGAAGGAGGAGTCCGACAAGGACTCCTGTCTCGCGGGGTTAGTTAGGAACCTGACCGACGTGACCGTGACCGACCTCTGTACCGAAGCGGGATTTACGGGGCACGGCTACGAAACCTGCCTGCGGCGTACCGTCCGACTCGAAAATGGCCTGCCGCCCGGGGTGGAACCGTTTGCCTACGCCGAGCCCGGCTACGACACCCTGAAGCGGGTTCTGGCGCGAAAAGGCGAAAAACAGCCGTGACGCGCCGTTGAACGCTATATTTACCTGAATTTTGGCGGTTTTAGCCCGTGGCCCCCCTTGTCAAAACGGGGGCGCGGACCTATACCCGGGGCAAGCCAAAAGTCATGGCTAAAAGGGTTTTCAACCGACCCTTCTACCCCTAAACTTTTTGCCACTAACATTGAGTCTAAAGGACCTGCCTATGGACATGATAACCAACGATTTTAGCTTCCGCGTCGCGACTGTGAACGGTACCGGAAGCCAATCTGCCAACAACATCCTCTACAAAACCCTCTTCCGGATGGGCATTGGCGTTACGGGTAAAAACCTGTTCCCGTCGAACATTCAGGGTTTGCCCACGTGGTTTCAGATCCGTGTGAGCCCCAAGGGGTACCAGTGCTTGCGCGAGCATGACGACATTGCCATCTGCCTCAACGCCGAAACGGCGAAGGAAGATATCGCGGCCATGCGTGACGGAAGCGTGATTTTTTACAACTCGAACATCATCAAGGTGGAAGACTCGCAGAAGAAGCCGAGCCAGGTTTTTTATGCCCTTCCCGTGGAAGACCTCGCGAAGCAGCTCACCGATTCAAAGCTGCGCCACCTACTGAAAAACTTGTTTTACGTCGGCGCGCTCACCGAGCTGTACAAGATCGACCTCGAAGTTCTGAAGAAGGTCATCGAGGACAACTTCCGCAGTAAGCAGTCGGCCATCGATAGCAACATGCAGGCGTTGCAGATTGGCATCAACTACGCCAAAGAACATTTCAAAAAGACGGACAAGTTCTTGTTCCAGGGCGGCGGCAGTCTCAACCAAGGCAAGATCATGGTGGAAGGCAACCAGGCCGGTGGCTTGGGCGCCGTATACGCCGGTTGTACCGTCATTGCTTGGTACCCCATTACGCCGTCCAGCTCGCTGGCCGAGTCCGGTGAAGCGTACATGAAAAAGCTCCGCGTTGGCGCGGACGGTAAGAACAAGTTCTGCGTGATTCAGGCCGAAGATGAATTGTCGTCGATCGGTATTGTCATCGGCGCATCCCATACGGGTGCCCGGGCGATGACCTCGACCGCGGGTCCCGGTATCTCGCTGATGAACGAGTTCATTGGCCTGGCGTACTACGCCGAGATTCCGGCCGTGATCGTCGACGTACAGCGCGTCGGTCCCTCCACCGGCATGCCTACACGCACCCAGCAGGGCGACCTCATGGAAGCCGCCTACGCC
>JAYUBV010000237.1:0-1945 GCA_043740655.1 Pseudomonadota bacterium
GGCGGGCGCCGTGGTGGTCGCCGCGGTCTGCACTCGCGTAGAACGTTTGTGGCGCCCCGCACCACAAGAAACGAACAACGTTCCCGCCAGCGCGGTAACAACGACACCTTTTAAAAAAGTTCGAACCACTTTACGCCTCTGCCGAATCCGGCACTCCAAAAAGTTCCGGTAACTCGTGCTCAGTTTTGACCCAGCGGATTGAGGTGTTGGACATCACCGCGGTAATCCTTTGTTGAACGGCCTTAGCACTCGCAATCCCGTTGATGAAGTTTCCCACGAACAGCCGCACGGGCAAAAACAAAACTAACCTCTGCGGATAAATCCGGAGCACGCAGCGAGCTCGTTGGGCGGCCCGGTACGCCATCAGACCGAACGAAACGCCGAACAGAGTCGGAGTCCACGTAGGAGCCGCAGACCAAAACCGTAAGAACCAATCGGGGTCGAAATACGTCTTCACCAGTAAAGTGAAGAAAAACGCGTAACCCGCCAGATTGAATAAGTTGCTAAAGAGCGCCTTACGGTCCCGGAACAAGAAAAACTTGTTCACGAAATTGCCCGGCCACCCTAGGTGAAGCCAGCCCAGCAAACAGATGCCCACCGTCCAGCGGCTCTTCTGGCGGACCGAACGCGACCAGTGGCGAGGAAAACATTCTCGCGTGGCGATGTACTCGTCCTTACCGTTCTTCTCGTATAGGTAACAGGCAACGCGGCCGACAAAGCCCATCGCGTGAGCCTGCACGCCCAGCTCGTAATCTTCGGTCAGGGCGGCTTCATGAAAAACTGCCCCCGATTTACGTTCGTACATCGTCATGATGCAACGGCGGGAAATCGCCGTGCCCACTCCCGCGGACGGAACCGCCGCGCCCACGTGGCCGCGTACGAGCAAATCCTTGGTGTGGTTCTCGGCGAACTCATCCACGTAGGTACCGGCTACGAGTGCCGCGGCCGCCACGGGAACGCAGAACACCGGAATCTGAATGAAGTCCGCTTCATTCAGCTCCCGATTGAAGACCGACATCGCATCCGGATGGATGATGTCTTCGGCATCTTGAAGAACGAAGCCGTCGAATAGGACACCGTTTTTCTGCTCGAAGTGAAGAATGTCCGAAATGACGCGATTTAAGATCTGACCCTTAGAGGTCGGACCCGCCACCGTGTTCACCACGCAATGGACGTTGGGATGCCGCGCCGAAACTCGCTTCACCGCTTCCACGGTGTCCGGATCGTTCGGGTAGGTTCCCACGAAGATATGGAAGTTAAAGTAACTAAGTCGCGAAAGGTTACCTAGCAACATTCGCTCGATGATGTTGGCTTCTTTCCAAGCCGGCACCATGATCGCTAACCGTTTCTGAGGCGCGCTTTTCAGGTTCCGAAACTGGAATTGGCTTAGCTTCTTGGGACCGAGTCGGTACCAGGCGGCCAGGAAATCCACGAGGAGATCGTCCAGCGCGAAGAGCAGGAATCCAACGGAGAAGAGAACGAGTACGAGTCCCCAGGGGTCGTCTAGCAGAAAAGTCCCACCCCCTGGGACTTCCCCCGCCCGAGCATGGGCGATGAAGCTATCGAAAAACAAGTTTTTACCCTCAACCCAAGCCGCTTCTTAGAAGCAACCGCGGGTTATTTGACCGGTAACGCACCGCCAAACAGCGCGTCAATCACCAAGATGCACCACGGCAAACGAGTGATGAAATTTGTTATGCCCACTGTTGTCCAAAAAAAAGAATGGTGGGACACTACGTTTTCACGGTTAGTACTGCAGCGAAGTTTTGGGCAGAGCTACTGGGATACGCATCATCAAAATAAATCACTGAAAGGACACCACAATGAATCAATGGTCTAAAGCTTTGGTAGGCGCAGTCGTCGCCGGATTCCTCACCACCACCGGCTATGCCGATGAAACCGCCGCTCCGGCGACCACGGAAACCGCTCCGGCCGCTACTAGCGA
>JAYUBV010000238.1:0-1943 GCA_043740655.1 Pseudomonadota bacterium
CGAATTCTCCTCGTCGAGGACGAAGCCGATATCGCGGACTCCCTCGTGGACGGGTTAAAGTCCGAAGGGTTCGACGTCACGTGGGCTGCGGACGGAGTGACCGCCCGCCGTCTACTCGACTCCCCCTGGAACCTCGTCATTCTCGATTTAATGCTGCCGGACCTTCCGGGCGAAGCGCTGATGCGCCTGCTGGCGGATAAAGTCGACTACCCCTCGGTGCTAGTCCTTACCGCCAAGTCGGACGTTAGCGACAAGCTCGCGATGTTTCGGCAGGGCTGCGACGACTACCTGACCAAGCCTTTTTTATTCGAAGAGCTGCTCGCCCGGGTCACCGCCCTATTGCGACGGCCGCCGCGCGTGCAGGCCCGCCACTGGAAGCTCCACGATCTAGAGCTCATCCAAGAATCCAACACCCTTAAGGTCGGCGACGAAACCGTAGGGCTCACGCCGAAAGAAACCGCCCTGCTCCGCCTATTCCTCGAAAACCCAGGAAGAGTGATCTCGCGCAAAGAAATTTTAGAATCGGTGTGGGGCTTAAACCAAGAGCCCTCCGCCAATTACGTGGGCATCCACCTCTTCAAGCTGCGCAAAAAACTGGCTGAGGTCGACCACGAAGAGTGGCTTACCACCGTGAAATACTCGGGCTACTCCTTTGCCCCTCCGCCCGGCTTCGGGGCTGACGCATGAGGCTGCAGACTAAATTCACTTTAGCTCTGTTTCTCATCATCTCGGCACTCGTCTCCACCTTCAGCGTCGTCATCTACTTGCAAGTTCGCGCCGGCGTTTTCGCCAACACCGATAAGCTTTTGCGCGAAGAGATGGAACACGAGTGGAACCACGTGTGGCAACACCCGCACGAGATTCGCCAAAGCGAAGCCAAATCGGAGAGCCACCACAAGGGCATTTTCCTAAAGGTGAGCGAACGCCTTGGCGCTAACGAAAAAAATCTGGTGCTCGATACGTTTCCCCCTTGGCTCGGCCGGCCGGTCGATCTGAACCGCAGCCGGTACCTGCTCACGGCATTCGAGAAAGAACGCGGCGGAAAAACGTACCGGCTCGAAGGGGCCACCGATCTCACGCGCGTGGTCCAGTTCCTACGCCTCCTGGGAGGAATGCTTATCTCCGGCTGCTTGCTGGTTCTCGCCATTAGTGGGCCGGCCAGCTGGTACCTAGCGGGCTGGGGCTTTCGTCCCTTTCGGCAGTTGGCGGAACAGACCGGCAAGCTCGGCGCCACGAGCCTGGCGTTTCGTTTTCCCGCCGGCGATTACCACTCGCGCGACGAGTACGTGGTGCTAGTCGACTCCTTCAACCACCTCCTGGAGCGGCTCGGCACCGCCTTCACCGATCTCAACCTTTTCGCCGCCAAGGCGTCGCACGAACTAAAAACCCCGATCGCCGCGATGATGGCCCAGCTAGAAAAGCTATTGCGTCGCAAAGATCTCGATGAAGAGACCCGCCTCACGCTAGCCAAGATGTTGGCCCAGGGGGCCCGTCTCTCGCGCGTGACCGAACAGCTACTGAGCCTGGCCGCCGTCGACTCCCGCACGGCGCATTTGCGGCTCCCGCCTAGGGACGCGGCCGATGTGCTTAAGACGCTGATGGAAACTTACGTCCCCATCGCCCAGCAACGCGGACGTAGTATCGAGCTGTCCCACGACGTGAAGTTGCCGGCCGCCCAATCGCTAGTGGGCAACGCGGATCTTGTGGCCACCTCGGTGAGCAACCTAGTGGACAATGCGCTTAAATTCTCGCGTACCCGGGTGGGGTTAAGCTACCGCACGGAAAGCGACTGGCTCGTGATTGAGGTTGAGGACGACGGTCCCGGAATCCCCGAGGCCAAGCGGGAAGAGGCCACCACCCCTTTCCTACGGGCCACGTTGATGTCAGATGGGGAAAAAAATCCTGGGAGCGGCTTAGGGCTTGCGATCGTCAAAGCGGCCACG
>JAYUBV010000239.1:0-6582 GCA_043740655.1 Pseudomonadota bacterium
CGGGAGTCTCTTAACGAGACTCCCGCTTTATCGTTTCTGAGATCACGAACCAAACCGTACTTTTATCGTACCACAGACTGAAACCAGGCGGGGAGGCCACGCGGGACTTCGATTCCCTTAGGACCCAAAAAGGAGAGAAGCCAGCCATTTCTTTCCCACTGGGTTACTTGAAATTGGGGCACCGCTTTAAATTGGTAGGCGCTTTGGCGGCGGGTGGAGTGGATGCGTTGCAGGGCGAGCACCGAGGGGGCCACGCCTATGCCGGTTCCTAGTACCTTTCCCAAACACTCCTTGGCCGACCACACGCCGATGACGGCGGCCATGGGATTGGGCGTGCTGAATCGCTCGGCGGCGGGAAGCCGTCGACGCAGCAAGCTAAGTCGATTTCGTTCGGGGGAGAGTGCTTCCAGATCCAAGGCGAGGGGAAGGGTGGGGGCGCCCGTGACTGCCATCGCTATGGAGTCTTCCCCGCTACCCGAATGAGTCAGGCTGGTGCGCCAGCTGAGATCGCGCCAGGTGGGCTGTCCCAGATGGCCGGGCAAGAGGGCGGTCTTTGTGGGCAGGTGCCCTTTTTCCAACGCGAGTAAAGCGCGTTTGGCCGCGACTCGTCCGAGCAAAAAGTGCTCTTGGCGGCGCGCGCTTCCAAAACTGTTCCAGAGCTTGCGCTCTTCGCGATCGAGCCATTCGCGTACCGTAAGTTTTTCCCAGGCGTGGGCCGCGGCCAAGGCGAAAGGATGAGGGCCCATTTTCGCAATAAAAATGGCGCCCGTTTTTTTCATCAGCGCGACTTTAAAAGGTCGCGGATTTCGCCGAGCAGGACCTGATCCTTGGTGGGGGCCGGCGCCGCTTCCGGAGCCGCCGCGTCTTTCTTCTTTATCGAATTAACGACTTTGACCAGAACGAATACTGCGGCGGCGACGAGCACGAAGTCGATCACCTGATTGATAAAAAGCCCGTAGTTGATGGTGGGCGCCCCAGCCTTTTTTGCTTCCGCCAAAGAACTAAACTCACGGCTCGAAAGGTTCACGTACAGGTTGGAGAAATCCACCTTGCCCATGAGCATGCCCAAGGGCGGCATCATAATGTCGGACACGAACAAGGAGATGATCTTTCCAAACGCCGCGCCAATGATGATACCTACGGCCATATCGAGTACGTTTCCGCGCACGATAAAATCTTTAAATTCCTTAAGCACCCGCACCTCCGCCGCGAACCGTTTTATAGAAGGGGATAGTTCTAACTCCGGTGCGGGAGCAGTCAAACTCAATTTGTCTGGGCCTTCCGCGTCAAAACCACTTTTGACCAAAAGCATCCCTTTCCCTAAAATATAAACACCGCATGATATCGCCTCCATCACGTCGCTTTTTCCCCAAAGAAGTCGCCGTCCTATTCGGGCTCTTCATCGTGAATGCGATGCTGATGTTCGTGGTGGGGCTAAGCGTGGGCAAGTCCTGGCAAGTACGCCCCCGGGCCGCCGTCCGCCCGGCCGAAGCGGCGATGGGACTAGCGCCCGGCACGCCGCTGTGGAAGCCCGACAAACTGAAAACGGCCCTCTCGAATGCCAGCGCCATGCCCGTGACCGGTGCTCCGGTACTCGACGAAAACACCGTGGCCGCATTGCCTAAGAACGATACGATCAGTTTTCCAAAGGGGATGTTCACCGTGCAGGTCGGTTCGTACTTAAGCGAACCGGAGGCGACGGAGCGGATCGATGAATTGAAAAAACTCGGTTTTCCCCACGCTTATTTCTCTGCGAAGGAGTTGGGCGATCCGAAAATGGTCTGGTACCGTGTATGGCTCGGGTACTTCTCTACCGCCGATAGCGCGCGTCGCGGGGGAGAGTGGCTTCAAAAGCGTGGCGAGGTTAAGACCTACCTTGTTAGAAAAAACGAAACAAACGGTTCGGAGAATTGAAAAACCCTGGGGCTACGAGCTCGTGTGGGCCGAGACCGCGCAATACGTCGGCAAAGTTTTGTTCGTAAAAGCGGGCGAATCCTTGAGCCTGCAGTACCATCGTGTGAAAGAAGAGACGATGTTCTTGGAGTCGGGAGAGATTCTGCTCGAGGCCGGTCTCGACGAAAACTCTCTACAGCCCGTGCCATTTCCTCCGGATACCGCGTTCCATATTCCGCCGGGCGTGTTGCATCGGATTACCGCAAAAACAGACTGTCGGATTTTTGAGGTTTCCACGCCGCATTTGGATGACGTGGTTCGGCTGAAAGATCGGTATGGCCGTGGGTAAATCCATTCACTCCGCAGTGGCGGTGGTGATGGCCGGAGGCAGCGGGACCCGTTTCTTCCCGCTGAGCCGTAAGGCACTGCCCAAACAATTTCTTTGTCTCTTCAGCGATCAGTCGATTCTTGCGGAGACGATCGATCGCGTGCAGCCGGTCGTTGGCCCTACCAATGTTTTTGTGTGCTCGGCCGAGCAACAGAGGGATCTGCTGGCCAAGCACGTGGGTAAAGACGTAGGACTTTTTCTGGAACCCGCGCCGCGCAATACGGCGCCGTGCCTGATGTGGTCGGTGCTCGGGTTAAAGACATTGAAGCGAGAGCCTTCCGAAGTTATCGTGGCGTTGCCCGCCGATCATTTTGTTCGCGACGAACAAAAATTTCGTTCCCTCCTGCACCAGGCGATCGCTTTCGCAGCGGTTAAGAATAACATCGTCACGTTGGGAATCACGCCAAGTTCTCCGCACACTGGATATGGTTACATCGAAGCCGGCGACGGGTGGGAAGCCGGGTTTTCGCACGTGAGCCGCTTCATCGAAAAGCCGGATACGAAACGGGCCGCCGATTTTTTCTCAAAGAAGAATTTTTTCTGGAATGCTGGGATTTTCGTCGGCACTCTGCAGGCGTTTGAAGAGGCGTTCAAACGGCACCAGCCAGAAGCGTGGGCCTCGCTCTCTAACGCGGAAGGCGACAATCGCCGATTACGCTATTTGCAATTGAAGAGTGAACCCATCGACACCGCCGTGATGGAAAAGGAAAACGGGTTGGCCGTGCTACCCACCGGTGACATTGGCTGGAGCGACGTGGGATCGTGGAACGCGCTTTACGATTTGCGATCGCGCGTTCCCGGTGAATCGCTGGCCCTACAGGGGCAGCTGGAATCGCTAATGAGCCAGGGATGCCTCGTCTGGACGCGGGCCGATAAAAAGGTCGCGCTCCTTGGGGTGAACGACCTCATCATCGTGGATACCGGCGAATTCCTCATGGTGGCCGACCGTTCCCAGGACCAGAAGGTGCGCGAGGTAGCGCAAAAGCTCGACCCGTGAATTGAATTTATGGATCAATTGACCTCATAAGCCACGCTGAAGTATAACAGCGCGTCATGAGCTACTGGTTTGCCTGCATTGCCGTATTTCTAGCCACTTACCTCCTCAACATCTTTTACATAAGCGTGCTGTACCACCGTGGGCTGACCCACGGGTCTATTCGGCTACGCCCTTGGCTTACGAAGTGGACCGCCTGGACCGGCAACTGGGTAACGGGGCTGGACCCCAAGGGGTGGACCTGCATGCACCGGATGCACCATGAGTATTCCGATACCCCGCGGGACCCGCATAGCCCGGTGGCCAATGGCATCTGGTCGGTCTTTTTGGGGCAGCTACACTCGTACAACCGGACTCTGGTCGGCTTGATTCGCAAGGAAGAGCCTTACGTCTCGGTCGTGATGGACCTTCCTTTTGGCGTGAGCTGGCTAAACCGGCATCGTCTATGGATCGTGCCCTACCTGTTCCACATCGTCGTCGGAATTGCGCTAGGTTTCGCCGTCGGCGGTTTTTGGTTCGGCTATGCGTATTGGCTAGGGATGATGAGTCATCCGATTCAAGGATGGATGGTAAACGCGT
The DNA here is from genome assembly GCA_043740655.1 of Pseudomonadota bacterium. Lineage (GTDB taxonomy): Bacteria > Bdellovibrionota > FAC87 > UBA2466 > UBA2466 > JBGSST01. Next base: position 3,855 of record JAYUBV010000239.1, read on the forward strand.
TGGCCCATACGTACGGCTACCGAAACTTCGCGACGGATGATAACTCGCGCAATAACGCGCTCGTGGCGTACCTGGTGTTCGGCGAAGGTTACCAAAACAACCACCATCAATATCCGGCCCGCGCTAACTTTGCGGTGAAGGGCTCAGAGATCGATCTGGGCTACGCGCTCTGCCGCCTTGGCGCACGCTTCGGCCTTCTCGACATCCCGCGCCCGGCATAGTCCCTGAGAAACGCGCACCCTGCGGTAATCGTGGTAAAATAAAAATCATGAAAACCGTCCTGGTTGTCGACGATGACAAAGAAATTTTAGAAATGGTCCGTATCGTGCTCGAGGAAAAGGGGCTGAATATCGCCACCGCCCGGGACGGTAAGGCCTGCATGCGCGAGATCATCGTAAAAAAACCCGATCTCATCATCATGGATTTAAAGATGCCCAACATGGACGGGCTCAATGCGTTGGACCTGATCCGCGTTACGCAGATGAATAAGCAGGTGCCGATCCTGATGTGGTCGGGGGATACGGATCCGGAAGTGATCGCGCGCGCGACCCGTTTGGGCGCCGACGATTTTCTTAGCAAGAGTACGCCGATGCCGGAGTTCACCAAGATCGTCGAGCTTCATCTCTTCTCGCTCGACTACAACGAGCTCATCGAAGTAATTCGCAAAGCTTCGAACAAGCTCACGGGTGCTTTGCCCGGTGGCTTCACCACGGCGGACTATCCCGGGTGGGACTCCTACCCCGTCACGATGCGCGATCTAGAGTTGTGCGTAATGTTGAAGGAAGGGGTTGCCCCCGAAAAGGCGGCTACGCTGTCGATGAACGAGGTCAAAGAGCAGGTGAGGGTGATGCAGAAAATGCCCAAGCGCTGGCGCCAAGTCTATCCCTGAGCATTAGTCGTTGGAGCAAGCCCAAACAAACTCAGAGATTTTAGTTCCGGAATCGGAAAGTGAGTTCGAACTCTACTACTTTATCTTTACGCGAGATCGTTACCGGCGTGGGATCGGTAAGTAGGCGCAACGTTAGGGACGATTTCAAAAATTCCTGAACCGTCTCCTGACTGTTCGTCTGCCCCTTCAAGTTCAAGATGTTTTCCCGGTAGGCAAGGGACTTTAGCTGAATCTGATTCGGCAGCACGGAGAACAACTCTTTCAGAGCGCTGCTCATCTGCCAGGCTTTACCTTCGATGATCTTCACCAGGTTCATCTTCTTATCCGCCAGTCCTTCTTTTTCGCGGGCTTGATTAATGAAATCTTTCAATGGTCCCAGCGTTGAGATTTCGCGCTTTTTCTCCTGCAGTTCCTTGGTGGTTTGCATGCGGGAGTAAAGGGGATAAGCGATGGCCCCCGCCGCAAGCAGTAAGCCCAAGCCAGCGGTGATGACTTTGGGATTAACGAAAGAAAAGCGATCGAGCGTGGCGCCGAGGCTGAGCTTGGTCGTGGGACGAATATTTTTTATTCGAGTGATGAGGCCGCGAATGTTTCGGAAGGAATCCTTCAGGTTGCGCATCGCCTCTTCGGAGCCGGCGGGCATCAAATTAACTCTGAGGTCCGTCTTTTCCGAAAGGGTTGCTCCGAGCGCGGCCACGGTTTCTACGGGCACCAGTTGCTCGACGGGCAGGGCGCGCAGTCCCAAATCGGCCGATAGACTCTCGGTGATGCGAAATAGCGTCGCTCCGACGGATACGAGACAAAAGTGGGTTGGCAGGGGAATGCCATTTTCGTTGCAGCCCGAGAATAATTGCGTCTTTAGCTGTTGGCCGAGTGGAACGTAAACATCGTGAATCGCTTGGTTGGCCAGCACGCGGCGCTCGCGAACTTCCACGGTGTTCGCACCCAAGACGGGCGATTCGGAGCCGGCCACCGGAGGCGGGACGCGGGTCTGCAGTAGGCGATCCAAGAAAGAGTTGATGCCGATGGGAAGGCGAGGGGCGACGAGTTTGCCGTCCGCACCTAGGATCATTAGGTAGCAATGATCCCAATCGAGCAATACGAGTAATCGCGTGGCATTCTCTAGTTTGGCGCGTTGCCAAACGAAATTGGCGGCGCGGGCGAGACAGAGCAAATCGAAATCCCAGCTGATGACGCGTAACTTGCTACGCTTGAGCGGGCGGGCGATCTTTTCGACGATGCCCTTTTGAATGGCGCCGACGAAATACTCGGTCTGACCATCGCTGGCCGCGCCTTTTTTGGGCACATTGATACTGATGTCGCGGACATCGTCCCAGTCTTCACCACTGGATTGCTTCAGCTGGACCCGGAACGCTTTCACCGCCTGGGGGCGGGGAAGACGCGGAAGCTTAGCGAGCACGAAGTGGCTAGGCTTGCCCGAAAGGGTCACGTGAATCGGGAGCTTCGCTTTCTTTGCGTCGGCTAAGGTACGCACGAGCCCCTCGAGCAGTTTGTCGATGGATTCGTAGCCGTGGTTCACAGGTAGGTGTTTTACAATCTGCTTCTTGCTGTTCAGGTAAAGAATGTTCGTGCGTTCGCCGCCGATGTGCACGCCGACGACCTCTGCCGCGGCGTCATTTTCGGTCTGAACTGCGAGCTGTATCGTTTCCGCCGTTCCCTGAATGACTTCACGGAAAGGACGGAGGATCTGATACAGAGATTCTAATTCTTCGCTTGTTACGGAGCGTTTCACGGTCAACTACTCCTTGATGCTGACTTGCCCGATCGGGACCGAGATCGGGATTCCGGCTTCATCGTAGAAGCGGCCCATGGCATCGT
>JAYUBV010000240.1:0-1940 GCA_043740655.1 Pseudomonadota bacterium
TTGGGACTGGTGCAACTTGAAAAGGGAAAGAACGGCCCCTACAGTACGCCCCATGCAGCGTTACATTTTGGCAATCGACCAGGGCACCACGGGCAGTACTGCCCTTATCTTCGACCGAGACCTCACCATTCACGGCAAAGCGAACGTGGAGTTTCCCCAGCACTTTCCTGAACCAACCTGGGTCGAGCACGACCTGAACGAAATCTGGAAATCGGTCGGGCAGGCCATCTTCCTGGCGATGTCCCAGAAGGGTATTAAGGGGAATGAGATTGCTTGCATCGGCATTACTAATCAGCGCGAAACGACCTGTCTTTGGTCCCGCGGTCGGGACGCCACCCCGATGGCCAGGGCCATCGTATGGCAGGATCGCCGTACGGCCGGCGCCTGCGCCAAGCTGCGGGCACGCGGCCTAGAGAAAATGGTTCAGAGAAAGACTGGCCTCTTGCTCGACCCCTACTTCAGCGCCACGAAGCTTGAGTGGCTGCTCAAAAATATTCCCGGGGCGATGGCCAAGGCCAAGATTGGCGAGATCGCCTTCGGTACCATCGACAGCTACCTGCTGTATCGGATGACCGGTCAGCATGCGACCGACGTGTCTAACGCCAGCCGTACGCTCCTGATGGACCTTAAGACCTGCGAATGGGACGAGGACATGCTCAAGCTGTTTAAGATCCCTAAGGCAATTCTGCCGAAGATTCTTCCCAGCTCGGTCGAGTACGGAAAAATCAAAGGCTTTTTCAACCTTCCGGACGGTATTCCCGTGGCCGGTATTTCCGGCGATCAGCAGTCGGCGTTGTTCGGACAGGCGTGTTTCACTACGGGATCGGTCAAGTGCACGTACGGCACGGGCGCTTTCATTTTGGCCAACGTCGGTAAAAAGCCGGTCTACTCGCAGCACCGCCTGCTCAGCACGGTGGCGTGGAAGTTCGGCAAAGAAACAACTTACGGCTTGGAAGGAAGCGCCTTCATCGCCGGCGCGGCGGTGCAATGGCTGCGGGATGGTTTACAGCTACTCACCAAGTCGGAAGACGTGGAGAAGTACGCCAACGAGGTTACGAGCTCGGACGGCGTGATCTTCGTGCCGGCCCTTTCGGGTTTCGGGGCGCCCCATTGGCTCGCGAATGCGACGGGACTCATCACGGGACTTACCCGCCGTACGACCCGCGGGCATCTTTGCCGCGCGACCCTCGAGGGGGTCGGCTACCAAGTGGCGGAGCTTCTCACGGCCATGAGCAAGGACGTGAAGAAGAAGCTAGGTCCGGTGCGGGTGGACGGCGGCGCCGCCGCAGACAACCTGCTCATGCAGTTCCAAGCCGACCTCATCGGTACGGAAGTGATTCGGGCAGAAATTCTGGAGACCACCGCTTTGGGGGCCGGTTTGCAGGCGGGGATCACGTTGGGAATCTGGACCGGCTTGGATGACATCACTAAGACTTGGAAGTCGGCTGCGTCATTCCGCCCGCAAATCGTAGCGAAGCAACGGCAGCAGTTGATGGTCAAATGGGGCCACGCCGTTGAGGCCGTGAGGTTGCTATCCGGTGAAAAAAAGCGGCGCTGATTATTTCAGGGACTTGGTGACGTACTCGATGCCGTCGATGCCCACGTGGTACCCCGACGAACGCGAATTTTTTTCGGTGACGGTAAACCGCACCTGATTCACGCCGGCCGTCATCGCCACGTTCGATAGCGTGATTTTGGTGGGCTGCACCTCGGACTCGTACAAGTCTACGATCACTTCCGAATGCGACGGCAGCACTTCGATCTTCACCTTACCGAAATCGGGGGCGGAAGTTAGCCACATCGTAAGATCAACGGTACGGGCTTCTTTGCTCTTTAAAAAGAACTCGATGCTCGCCCCCGGCTTTTCGCCGCTGAAGAAAAGCTGGTCGTTCCCGTGCCACTTTCCGGCGAAGAGCTTCATTTGCTGCATCTGGAAGGTT
>JAYUBV010000241.1:0-6569 GCA_043740655.1 Pseudomonadota bacterium
GCTTTCTGAAACGTAAAGGTTAGCCACCTGGGTATCGAGTTCGGTCACGATCTCAAACGGCGAGAAACCACCGCGCACATTCACGTCACCATCGATGCGCATGTCGACCGGCGCATTTTCCGTACGCACATCGGCTAGAAGCTGTTTCAGCGACAGCGCCTTGGCCTTTAAACTGCCCTGCAGCCGGTACGGCGCCTGCAGCAGCACGCTTAGATCTTTGGAGGAGAGTTCCCCGTTTGCCCAATTGAGCGACACATCCTTCAAGTGCAGCGTGTTTTTAGGATCACTCTCAAACTGCATACGCCCGGCCCCGATGCGATAACCGTCGACCAAAACTTCCTTGTACGTCAGCCCCCCCGACCCGGTGATGAGCTTCTCGTCAGTCTTGGCCTTTACGTGCAGACCGATGTAACCCGACAGGTGCGGAAGTCTGCCGAGTAAGCCGATGCGATTGAGCCAGCCAATTTCCCCCTCGTAGTCGATGGCTAACTGGCTGGACGATGGTAGGCGCTGGCCCTTTAGCAGATCGAGTGAGCTCACCCCCGTGGTGGTCAGGTTGAAGTTCTCGCCGTCCACCAGCAGCCTATTCAGACGGAAGCTCTTGGCGGAGACGTCCACGTCGACATCGAAGCGATTCACCTTCATATCCGACGCCTCAAACCGGCCAACGCCGTTTTTGATTTCGGCCTGCAGCGTGTACTGGCTGGGAGACGAATTTTGGAAGTAGAAGGTCAAGCTGTTGGAGGTGAAGGCCCACGGCGGTGCCTGGGATTTCAGATCCATCAGTGCATCGACGAGTCCAACCTTCTTGATGTTGATCCGGAACGGAATCGGCGTAGTGACGGTTTTCTTTTTGGCGCTCGACGAGAACTCTTTTTGAAAAAGCGGAATCCAGTGCTGTACGTTGCTCACGACGAATACGGGATGAAAGAAGGAAAGTTCGGTAACCTGCACTTCCCGAACGAGGAGTGCTAATGGCTGAAACTCGAACTTGATCTTGTCGATGGTGATAGGCGGCAGTCCCTTAAACTTGCCATCGTCGGCGGCGAGTACGGTCACTCGATTTAGGTACACGCGCGGAAAGAGCGCCGAAAACTCAATGCTCTCGATCTTCAGGTCTAGGCCGACCGTTATCAGCTGCGCGCGCATCTCGCCGATCACGCGGCGCTGGACGGGCGTGGATCCCAGCACCACGTGCAAAAGCACGTAGGCCGAGATCAACGTAAGGGCCAGCCCGAAAAAAAATCGTCGCATAAATTAGATTACTTTTCCTTTAAGGATTCTTGGACCTGACTCTTCATAAAACGCAGGTCGCGATAATTTCGATCGCGCTTTTCCAGCGCTTCAATTTCGGTAAGTGCCCGGGGCCAGTCGGCGAGCCGCACGTAAGTCTTGGCGAGGTAGTAGCGAACGTTATTTTCCTCTTCGACTTCAATCCGGGAATCCCGCAAACATTCCTGAAAGGCCTGCAAGGCAAACAACGGCTTTTCGGACTTGAGCAGAAACTCTCCCAGCAGGCAGCGCGCTGCTACAAACCAATCGTCGGCTTCCTTCACCGCGCGCAGCTCGTCGCAGGCGACGTCGGCGAGCCCCATCTCAAAGTAACCGATCGCAAGGTCGATGTGGGCACGGGCGTCGTTCGCAATTTGTTTTTCCGCGCGGCGGCGAAACTTATCGAAGTCGGCCGGCACGTGCTCTGCTTCGGCGGGTTGACCATCGGGACCTACCCCATCGAGCTCCCGCTCCATGTCCGCCACGAGATCACTCAAGGTCTTCTCGGGCGCTTTATCCAGATCCAGTTCCTCCACGCGGGCCGGGGTCGGGGCGGAGACCGTGTCCGAACCTTCTTCGGGGGTCACGAGTGTGATCAGATCTTTACGGGAGAGCTGCCCCTGGCGGAAGCTCTCTAAATAGCGAAGGCCTCGCTCGTTGTGCATTTCCTTCAAAATCGACTCGATCCCGGTAAGGGCCGGGCCGTCTTGAAAACGGGTGCCCAGGGCTTCCAGATAAGATCGCATAGCACCACTGACGTCGGATCGAGTCCGGGCTTCCTTGGCCGCGTTGACCGCCCGTTCGGCGCGTTGCCGTTCGTGCTCCTGCCCCCGTTCGAAAAATGCCTCTTTCACCTGAGGAAAATCGGCCAGCTCCTTCTCGAGGTACGCCCGGTAGTCGTTGTACCGGTCGGGTTTTTTCACTACCCAGTCGTACGCATGACGTACCGCCACCTTCGCCTCCTCTTCGTTGTCCATGGCGGCGAGCACCTTGGCCTGGAAGATATGCAGACGTGGGGAGTCCTGCACGAGTGACAGAGCATCCGCGACGAGCTTTTTGGCCTCGCCGAGATTCCCCTCTTTCAAAGCATGCCGAGCGCCTTCCGCCATCCGGGCCGCCGCAACGCGCACGCGTGCGGGATCAGGTTTACGGACTTCGGCGCCACCTTTTTTGGAAGGCATAGCGGTCCCCTATAAAAATGTGGGTAACTGTTTTTTAGAACGGATTACTTAATTTTTTCTACGTAAGAGGCATCACGCGTGTCGATCTTAAGCATATCGCCCGGTTTCACGTGCAGCGGAACACTCGTGACCAGCCCCGTGTGCATCGTCGCCGGTTTGCCGCCGCCGCCCGATACCGTGTCGCCCTTGATGCCAGGCTCCGTGTAATCGACCTTCAGCACGACGAAGGTCGGAAGCTGGATTTCGATCGGACGGCCTTTGAAATAGAGCACTTCGATTTCGAGGTTCTCGATCAGATAGCCCTTTTTCTCACCGACCTGTTTCTCATCTAGGAAAATCTGGTCGAAGGACGTCATGTCCATGAACTGATAGCCGTTGTTGTCCTTGTACAGATACTGCATCCCCTTGCGCTCTAACTCCGGCACGCCAACCTTTTCACCCGACTTGAAAGTTCTATCGAGGAGGTTTCCGTTGATGAGGTTACGCAACTTCGTACGGGTGAAGGAGTTTCCCTTGCCCGGCTTTACGTGCTGGAACTCCGAAACCTGGAACGGAATTCCGTCCACTTCGATGAACAAACCGCGCTTAAAGTCCGACGTCTCGTACATGCTCAGTAACCCTTCGACTAAAAATTAGCTTATTAAAGTGCGACCCGTTGTCCCCGATTTCCACATGATTTTCAAGGGGATTAGGAATCCGTAGAAGGGTCTTTACCTTGGTGAGCATCTCTTTTAGCGCCTTAATCTGGCGCATCCGCACCAGGGCGTCGTGATCGACCCCCAGCCGCACCCGACAATTCTGAATCTTTTTCTCGATTTCCGGTCCCGGACGAACCGCGGCAATCTTTTCGTAGATCTGCAGCGCCTTATCGAACTGCTCCTGCGAATAGTACAGGTCGCCTAACGTGGCGGTGGTGATCTCGGGGGCCTTCTCGGACTCGTCACCGGGAAAGATTTCCGACACGTGCTCAATCTGAAACGCCTCGGCTTCGGCCTTGGGGTCCACCCCGAGCAGCTCTTCTATCTTCACGTCGCGGGTTAAAAAATCGTCCCCTTCGGGCCCCTCGTCCGATTCAAAGATCTCTTCCGCAGTCTGTGCCCCACGCATGTCGAGCGGAACGTAAGGAGCGGGTACGGGCGGCCACGACTCTTCCGGCTTAGGCCGGGGGACATCGCCAATCTCGGTGCCGACCTCATGCTCGTAGGCCGGGCGGTTGGCGTCGGCGGGCCAGGCGTCCTGGGCCTCCTTGGCCTTAGCCGTTCGTTCGGCGGCGGTGATGTCGGGCAACGCCTCCATTCCGGGGCTCACCTGAAAGAAATCGTCCACGGGACCGGCTGAAGTCCGTGCTCTGGCATCGTTGGCGTAGGCGGAATCGGTGTGCTCGCGGAACGAGCTATTCGCCGGGGCCGTCGTCTCGGCCGCGGGCGGCCAGGAGTTGTCGTCTTCAGGTTCTTCGTCGGATACGGTTTCGTGGGCTGAATAGTCAGGCTTGGGGGGGCTCGTTGGCTCTTCGCGTTTGGCAGGCCCTTTGGCTACGAGCTTTTCCAGATCGTAAACTTTTTGCGAGAGGGCGGCGTCGTTCGGCGATAAAAGCAGCGCCATGCGGAACGCCTTTAAGGCCGCGCGATTTTCGTTCAACGACAAACAGGCTTCGCCGAGTAGCCGCTGCGCCAATAAATTCTCGGGAACGACGTTCACGACTTTTTCCAGCTCGTGCTTGGCGAGCGCGAACTCACGCTTATCCAAATAGCAGCGGGCTAGCGCCACGCGGCCACCGTGGAAATCAGGGTGGTGGCTCATCCCTTCCAGACAGATTTCGATCGCATCATCAATGCGCCCCATGCGCCGGTACGTCTCCGCTAGCGGAGCAAAAATGCGGCTGGTGGGATCCTCGCGGAAGCGGCGTAGGTATTCCTGAACCTGCGGCCCTTCATCCTGGTAGAGCCGGCCCAAAGCCTCGCGAAGCCTCGGGGATCCTTTGGGTTGTCGCGAATCCATCTCTCTCCATTATCTACTGTTTCGTTGAGGAATCCTACGCTTATGCCATCCTCTAGATAGGATCACGGCCAACAGCGTTAGAACCACCGTTTCCAAGGCAAGCGCCTCGAAAAACGCAGGGCGTAAAACCGTGACGTACCCGTCGCGAATGGCGGGAAGGAATTTGGTGAATCCGGAATCGAGCGCCAGGCCGATCCTTTCTAACCCACCGCATAACCAAACCACCGCGAACCGGGGCAGCCCCCACGCTAAAAGTGGCAGGAAAAAACCCGCCGGTAAAAACACCGCGGCCCAAATCGCACCGACCACGAGCTGAAACAGCGACGCCGCCAACGGCACTTTGGAAAAGTAGAATGCGCTCCACGGCAGCATGCCTACGGGCAGAAGGGCCGGCAGCAGCACCGCGGTGACGAAGAGTCCGGCACCGCCCGTTTTTTCACTAGCGCGAAAGAGCAGAAACGTCCCCGCGGCACTGAGTAAAAACCCGGGCTCGTCCAGCACGCCCGGCGAGATCGCGATGACAATCGCCACGGAGGTCGAGGCCCACTGCAAGGGCGGGGTCGCCAGCATCCGTGTTTTAAGCAGACAAAAGAAGATCGCCATCCCGAGCGTGCGAAGCATCGATCCACTTTCTCCGCTCGTGACGTAAAGGAGCAGGCTGCCGAGTAGCATTCGGTACCGTCGCCAAAACGGATACCACGCGTTTCCGCCAAAGGTGACTAGTGCCAGAATCGACTCAATCCCCGCGATGAGAATGCCCACGTGCTGCCCACTCAACGCGAGCACCGGCAGTAGCCCGGCTACGCGAAACCACTCCAGCGTTGCGCGATCGGTTTCACCGGCATCCCCGGTCCAGGTCGCCACCGCGATAGCGTGGAGAAACGGAAACGGTACGAGCGGGGCGAACAGCCTATCTCGAAACGGAAAGCGCGTTGCTTCGCGGGGAAGTGTCTCCCAATGGAGCGGGCGAAAGAAAAAGGCGGGGCGGGCACCGTAATTCCGCTCGTTGTCGTGGGCGGGATGGCAGAAGAGTCGTCCGGAAACCCGGTAGGCTAGGCCGGCTTCCGGAGTGCGTCCACCGGAGATCCTAAGGCGGCTGGGCAGCTCCTTTTCGAGCGGCTCAAAGGCTAATCCGCCCTTCCCACGAACCGCCCAGCCGGTCATCACCAAGGGCTTGCCCTGAATTGAAAGGGCACAAAGCCCCTTTTCCTGGTCCCGGAGCGTTGAAAAGTCGCCGCTGCGGACCGCCGCCAAAATAAAAAACAGCCCGAGCCCCCACAAACGCATTCAAGTGGCCTCAGCAAAGAGCTAGCCAAAGCTACGTATTTATAAGACAAGCGGGGAGCGGTGACCGGAAAGCCGCGCCAGGTAGGCTTTTAAGTAAAAAGAACTTCGTTGGTAAGCGTTTTGCTTGACGAAATCCCGCTTTTTCCGCTACAAACCCTGGTTTTGACTTAACAAAAATTGGGGCCACCCCAAGGCCCCAAGAGGATGAGAAACAGATGTACGCGGTCATTCGCTCAGGAAGTAAGCAATATCGGGTTGAACCCGGCCAAGAACTTTTAGTTGAATTGCTGCACGTAGAAGCTGGCAGCTCGCTCGCGATTGACGACGTGCTTTTGTATTCGGACGGCACGACCGTCTCGATCGGAACGCCCAAGGTTCCCGTTACCGTTCACTGCAAAGTGGTGGGTGACGAACTCGGCCAGAAACTCCGCACGGTGAAGTATCGCAAGCGTAAGCATTACATGCGCCGCTACGGACATCGCCAGGGTTACACCCGCTTGCTGGTGGAAAAGCTCGAGAGCAAAGGCAACTAAGTTTAATGTTTAGCACGCTCCATTGGGTGGAGCGCGGGAGAGACGGAAATGGCACATAAGAAAGCTGGCGGTAGTTCCAGAAACGGTCGCGATTCACAAGGTCAGCGGCTTGGCGTAAAAATTTTCGGTGGTCAGGTCTGCAAGGCCGGCAACATCTTGGTCCGTCAACGCGGCACTAAGTTCCACGCGGGCATGAACGTAGCTTACGGTCGCGATTGGACGCTGTACTCGCTGATTGCAGGCACGGTCACGTTTGAGCGCCACGGCAAGACCCGCCAGCGCGTAGCCGTGTACCCGG
>JAYUBV010000242.1:0-6567 GCA_043740655.1 Pseudomonadota bacterium
ACGGGATTCGCCTGGCGTCTGCCCGGGCTTTGCCTCGCAATGACAGGGCAAACCGCTCTTCGCACCGACGAAAATGTGTTAGGCCGTCTCGACCATCACGTGGCTGGCTTTCGAGAATATGCGTTCCCCGATCACGATGTGGTCGATGCCGGTATTGGCGAAGCAGCGTAAAGCGTCTTCCGCCGAACAGACGATCGGCTCCTGATCGTTGAACGACGTGTTGATTAGCATGGGTACGCCCGTGCGTTTGCGGAACGCTTCAATGAGATCCCAGTAAAATGGCTGAGTGTCGCGCACGATGGATTGGATGCGGCACGTGTTGTCCGCGTGAACCACGCCGCCGATTTTCAGACGGACCTTCTCGTGTACTTCGAACACGGCCTCCATGTAAGGGCAGAAGAAGGCGTCTTTAAACCATTCTTCCTGGCGTTCGACCTGCACCGAAGCGGCAAACGGTCGGAACGTTTCGCGGTGTTTCACGACTTCGTTCAGGCGATCCTTCATTTCCGGATCGCGCGGATCGGCCAGGATGCTGCGGTTGCCCAGAGCACGCGGACCAAATTCCATGCGGTCACGGCACACGCCGACAATCTTTTTGGAGGCCAGCTCGTCGGCGAGCCACGACAGTTTGGTGGCCTCGTCGAAAAAATTCATTTCGGTGAAGCCCTTGATCTTCTCGTCGGGCAATTTTTTGTAGGACGGCACGGGGCCGATCAGCGCCCAGTTGGGCGCGCGCACCGTCACCACGCGTTTGGCACAGGCAATAGCAGCGCCGACCGCAAGGCCGGCGTCGTGGGCCGCGGGGGCCACGTGAATCTCTTCGAACGGAGTTTGCTGGCGAATCTTGCCGACCCAAACGCTGTTGTGCGCGCAGCCGCCGGCGAGGCAAACCGTTTTTAGCTTCGTAAGCTCGTAAAGGCGGTTCAGCAGGCGGGACGCGCATTCCTCGAAGCGAATCTGCACCGACTTAGCGAGATCGTGGTGCACGTCGAGCAGCGCTTCTCCCTTTTTGCGCGGGGGAATTCCTAAAATCTGGGTGACGAGGTTGGTGTGGTAAAACGGCTTCGTTTTCGGCTGCCCGTTCTCCATCCAGAATTCGATCGGGTTTTGTAGAATGGGAAACGCTTCACGATTCAGCTCGAAACCGTAGTCGCCTTTATTGCGGAGCAGCTGCTGCATCTGCGGGAGGAACTTCGGTTTGCCGAAGCTCGATAGTCCCATCACCTTGAACTCGTCTCCGTAGTGGGGAAACCCGAGGAACTGGGTCATCGCCGTGTAGAAGTAACCTAGCGAATCTGGAAACTGAACCCGCTCCATGATCTTGATTTGATCGAGATTAGCGGAGCCCAACGTCGCCGATACGAAATCGCCCATGCCATCGATGGAGGCTAGGGCCACCTCTTTATCGCGGCTCAAAAAACGTGCGCTATAAAGGTGGGCCATGTGATGCTCGATACGTTCCACCCGTGCACCGGCGAGCCCCAACCGTTTTAACAAGACATCTAGTGGCGAATCGAGCGCGGTCGCGGGGTTCACGCGTTTGCGCTGCGTGATCCACTGCGGATGGCGGATGACGAGTTTGAGCTTCGAAAAGAGATTGGCGGTGCGTTGACGCGCGATCGCCACGATGTCGACATCCTTGGCCTCGGCCTTGGCGGCCTTCAGGCAGAACTCGATCGCGGCGAGGGGGTAGAGGCCATAATGCTTTACCCGACGAAAGCGTTCTTCTTCGGCTGCGGCGATGAGCTCGCCATCTTTTACGATGGCGGCGGATGAATCGCCGTGGCCGTAGCTAATGCCTAGGATGAGTGATCGGTTTGCCACGCGGTAATTTCATTATAGCCCAAATGTCTCGTGAGGTTCGCCTGGCCTCTTACCTAAAATGGGGTAAACTTAACGAAGTCGTCCCGCAGTCCCTACGCCTGCCCGCCGTTGCGGCAGGTCACGAAATCCAAACCAAATCAGTCACCCATTCATTCGAGAAGAGGCGCATGTCTCCTTTTTTCTCCTATCTGTTCTCAGCGAGCGCCTACGCCATTGCGGCGGCCATTTTGGTTTTGCCGCTTATCTATGTGAACATTCGGTTCGCGGCCCGTTGGCAGCTAGTCGACTGGCCCAAGACTCGTGGCGTTAATGAACGCCACGTTCCCATTATCGGGTACAGCGTTGCCGTCTTCACCTTTCTGTCGCTGGCGTGGGAATGCAGCCAGGGGCGGATCAGCCCGAATTTGCTTCTGTCGTTCGCCGCGATGCTACTCATGGGTTACCTGGACGACCGCCACGCCTTTTCCGCGTGGCCGAAGCTAATCTGCCAGGTCGCGGTCGCGGTTTTCACCGTGCACAACTACCCGGCGATTCCTTTAGCGCTCGATCCGTTCGGGCACTGGTCGTACACGATCGCGGTGCTCTTCATGGTCGGCATCATGAACGCTGTGAATTTTATCGACGGTATCGATGGCCTGGCCGGCATCGTGCTGATGGCCGGCTCTTTGGGCTACCTGCTCCTAGCCTATCCCTTCGTCGATACGCTAGAAACGCCCATTTGGATCGTGGCGATGCACTTGGGAACGCTCATTCCCTTCCTGTACTTGAACGTGTTTCGCCGGGCCGGATTCTTGGGGAACGTTGGGAGTTACTATTTCAGCTTTATGCTCGGGGCCTTCCACGTGGCGTTGCCCACTCCGTCAGCCTTTCTCATTCCTAAACTGTCGATCTCGGTGTTGTGCTTTTTGATTCCGGTGGCCGACTCCTTCATGGTGATTTTGCTCCGGTTGCTGACGAATCGGTCTCCGTTTCAGCCCGACAAAGGGCACCTGCACCACCGTCTGGTACGCACGGGTTTGAACTTGCGCCACATTTTGGCGATCTTCGCGTCGCTGGAAGTTTCGGGACTGGTCCTAGCGTGGATCATCTCTAAGGAACCGTCGGTGCGCGGAACGTGGCTGCCGTTCTTCCTCGGCGTCAGCCAGGTGGTCACCACGGCGTTGCTCATTCTGCTCGTCGAAAAAGCGTCGCGTCGCCGAGTACAGGACTACTTTAAGGCGTTAGGGGCAGGCGACAAGGTCTACTTCACGACCTACCAGCTAAAGGGACCCCATGGTGAGAAGTTCACCTGGCGCGAGCAAAAGCGCATCGAAGCCATGCTAAACACCGAGATCCGCATGAGCGATCTCTGTTACGTGGAAGCCCCTAACACCGTGTACCTCGTCTGCCGCGCGGAACTCGATATCTCCAAACGTGTGCACGAACGGGTGATGAATATCCTTAGCCGTGAGCGGATTGAACTGATGGAACCTGCCCAAATGGGTGAGTACAAGCAGTCTGGGCTGCCCAAGACGGCCGCAGTCCGCAAAGCGGGGTAGGCCCCTCCCCTTTTTGCCCGTCCTGCGCTAGTTTCCTTCTAATGTCCCAGCCCCCCGAGAATTGCCAAAGTCGTCCATTTTACGCCATGAAAAGGCTCGTTGGCGAGATGCACGATCAGCGGCTCGTGATTGCCGTAGTGTTGGTGCTGGGGCTAATCATTTCGGCCGTACAACCGGTGGTGTTGCGGATCACCGAGCAGGTGATTGACGGTTTGCGTCGGGGCGAGATTAGCGCCTACCTTCGGCGAGTTCCCCTGCTGATGATCGGCATTTTCGTGGTGAGCGGTCTGGCCAAGTACTTTCACAACTCGCTTCGGCGCGTTCTGGGAGAAGAGGTATTGTGCCGTCTGCGGACCCGCCTATTCGATAAGTACCTCGCCTCGCCCATCGGCCATCTCGACAATCAACGATCGGGTGGCATGCTCTCCGGTTTTCAAAATGACCTGGCCCAAATTTCTCTCGGCATGGAAACGATGACGTTGGCGCTGAAGGAGCCGCTGACCTTTATTTTTCTAATGGCCACCGCGTTTTACTGCGACGTTTGGCTGACGGCGGCGACGCTCGTTGTGGCGCCGCTCGTGGTGCTGCTGTTTTCTAAATCTGGCTCCGCGGTGAAGCGCTACTCCGTTCATTCGCTCAGTTACTTTTCAGATTTACTTGGCGTGGTTAGCGATGCCCTCACCGGCTCGCGCGTGATCAAAGCCTTCCATATGGAAGAGCGGCTGCGCGAGAAGTTCGACGCCGTTCAGAAACGTTATTTTCACGTGATGAAGCGAAGTATTCAGGTGCAAGAGATCGCGACTCCGGCGGTGGAGTTTGTCGGATCGCTACTGATGGCGGGGGTGATTTGGTACGGCGCTTACCGGGTGGAAATGGGGGCGATGACCGCGGGCAAGCTCGTGGCCTTTATCATCGCCATTGGTCTGGCGCAGATGCCGATCAAGCAGCTGAATAACTCGTGGCTGCGCTTGAAGCTGGCGGAAGCCGCGGCGGAACGCATTTACGCGTTACTCGACGGGCCCGAAGAGCCAGCAACGAAGCCCGTGACCCGCGTCACCTTCCGCGATCGCGTCTCGTTCGAAAGGGTCGGCATCCGCTTGGGCGAGCGACAAATTTTGCAGGACGTATCTTTCGATCTTGAAGCCGGCCATTCGCTCGGCGTCGTCGGCGAAAGTGGGAGCGGAAAAACGACGTTGCTCAACGCCCTATTGCGCTTCAACGACGTTAGCACCGGCCGCATTTCGATCGACGGCGTGGACATCCGCGAGAAAGAGCTTTCGGAAGTGCGCGCGCTGATGGCGTACGTCACGCAGGATACGTTTTTGTTCAACGACACGATTTTTGAGAACATCCGTTTTGGCCGACCGTCGGCCACGCGGCAAGAGGTAGAGCGGGCGGCGGAAATGGCCCACTGTACCGAGTTTGTGGCGCGGTCGACCTTGGGGTTCCAAACCGAAATTGGTGAGCGTGGCGTGCGATTGAGCGGCGGCGAACGGCAGCGTATCGCTATCGCCCGGGCGTTTTTGAAGGCCGCCCCGATTCTTTTGCTCGACGAAGCTACGTCCAATCTCGACAGCCACTCCGAAGCAGCGGTTCAGGACGCGCTCAACAGGCTGATGGAGGGGCGGACGTCGCTCGTGGTGGCCCACCGGCTTTCCACCGTTTCGCGGACCGACCGGATTTTGGTGATTCAGCGGGGCTCGCTCGTGGAGCAGGGAAATCATCAGGAACTTCTGGCGGCTAAAGGTAAGTATTTCGGGCTGGTGCAACGCCAGCGCGAGGGGCACTTCTCAATCTAAAGTTTAGCGTTTCGGCTTTACGGCTTCAGCCGGCTTTTCGGCCGTTTTCACGGTCTGGGGATCGAATTCCAGGGCCCGGAACTCATCATCTTCCACCAGCCGCATCACTACGCCGCTGTTCTGGTAGTCCGAAGGTTTGACGGTGCCGTACATCTTTTTAACCAGCATCTCGTGGGCCTCCACGGTCAGATCCTCAATCACGTGTACCCGGCGGTCGAACGGTACGTGGGCCGGAGACGAGTCCAGGTAGCCGATGTACTGCTCGGCCAGCTGCTTCGTGAAGGCGCCCGCGTCTTCGTAAGACTTGGTCATCAGGAAGTGCTCGAAGAGTTGGAACAAAGGATCAAGGCGTTTGGGGTTCGAGCTTCCGGTACTGCTGGAGCTTGGGTTCGCCTTCGCCTTGGCCGCTTTACGCTTTTGATTGGGATTCGACATTCTATCTATCGTTACGGCCTCCCGGAGAGTTCCCTTTAGAACTCCTTCTTGAAAACTGTCTCACAATTAGCCGACCCAACTAACGGGAATAGCGAGGTTTTCTCCTTAATCGTCAAAACGGGTATACAACTTATGCACAGTCATCCTCTGAACCAGCTGATTTTTCAGGGCTTTCCCATTTTTTTGAGCCTGATTCGGTGCGTTGTCTGGCAGCCCCTTTGCACCATCAAAGGGGAGAACCAGGCTTTCAGCTCAGTATGAACAACAAAGGCGTATACAACCTGAACACAGAACGACGCGGCCCCTCGGCGGGAGCCTTATGGGCGCTACTGTTTCTGCTGCTCGCCCTCGTGGGCTGCGGGAAAAAGTGTCAGACGGTGACCCAAACGTACGAACACATTACCCAGACGCCGTGGCGACTGGTTGAGACCACCGATAAGAGCACCGGTTTTCGCAAGCTCAACAATTTCAGCTTTCCCGTACTGACCTTCGCCCTCGACTTCGTAGGGTCGGTCCAGAGCGTGGTGAACAACCAGCAGTTCGATAGCCCGCTGTGCACCATAAAACATAGGGAAGATAGGGACAATGGCTTGATGGTGATCGAATTCACCGAAGGCACTACCGCCACCCAGGGTGGAGACGCCACGCCGGCAGCGACCAGCCCGGTTTGCCCGTTCAAGGGAACCCGTAACTTCCAGTACAAGCTCGGGCGCCAGCTCGAACTGACCGACAAAAAAACCGGAAACTACTATCGATTCGCGCCGTTCTTGGGAATCGTAGAGCCAGACAAGAACTGCACTTTTTGATTGGCTTACGCCCTCTTTTTTTGTTATCCCCAAGCGTGATTTGAGTCTAACGCCGTGCTTCTTTATGGAAAAGGACGCGGTGGGATTCTGTGGGCTTCTAAGGAGTGATTCATGGGCGATATGATGGAGCGGTTTCATTTGAACGATATTAAGAAATTCGTGGGC
>JAYUBV010000243.1:0-6562 GCA_043740655.1 Pseudomonadota bacterium
TCTCGCCCGAGGCACGACGAGCGGACAGATTCCCTTTCCCTCCCCGGTCGAACTATCCCATGCCGTGGAATGAGCCGCGAAGTATCTGACAAAGGTAGGCCGTACCTTTCGGGTCTATTTCGATTCCTGGACTATGGTCTGTTCTTTCCCGTCCCTAATGACCCTGACCACTGTCCGCTTTGAATCCTTCAGGGCCCGGAAGGCTTCGAGACCTTTTTTTGAATCTGAAAGCTTGATCCCATTCACACTGAGCAGAACATCCCCTTGCCGAATGCCGGTGTTAGCGAATGGGCTCTCCGCCTTGGCTTGATTACACCGCGCATCCTTCGGATCGCAGGCCTGTTCCTTTGGCGCCGGTGTGGGGCTGGCGAACGAAATCACCGACAAAAAGACAAACACCGGAGCAATGACCTTAATCATAATGCCTTCCTCCAAGCTGCGAACACCGAGAATATACTACCCGGAAAAAGGAAGGCCGTAACACCCCAAACCATAGCGCGCCGGGGCTAGGCGGCCACGTTTCCCCCAAGTAGATTCGCCCGATGACTAAATCGCTCACGCTCTGGATGAACGGCGAGTTCATCGACGAATCCAACGCCAAGATCTCTATCTTCGACGATGGGTTCACGCGCGGCGACGCCGTGTTCGACGTGGCCCGAACCTTCAGCGGGCGCCCGTTTCAGACGGAAGAGCACGTCGATCGCCTGCTGCAGTCGTGCGCGATGGTGCAGCTAAAGCCGGCGCTGGACCGCGCGGGGTTATTGGAGTTGGCGAACGAAGTCGTGGCGCGCAACCGCGCGCAGTTAGCCGAGTACGGTGATTTTTGGATCGACTTCCGGGTGAGCCGCGGTGGCCACCGCCTGTCGTACAGCCCGGAGTCTTCCACGATGGTGTTTTGCGATCCTATTCCGTTTCGCGCGAGAGCCCCGCTTTTTCGCGACGGCATTCGCCTCGTCACGCCCAGCGTAAGGCGGACGCCGCCCAGCTCGCTCAGTCCGCGCATCAAGAGCCACAACTATTTGAACTTCGTGATGGCCGAGCTCGAGGTCCAGGGCAATTCGCCGGGCGCGTGGGCGCTATTGCTCGATCAGAACGGCAACCTCGCCGAAGGGGCCAACAGCAACGTCTTTCTCGTCCAAGGGGACGAGCTTCTGACGCCGCGGGAGCAATTCGTTTTGCCGGGCATCACGCGCGCCACGGTGATGCGGCTAGGGCAGGATCTAGGGTTCACCGTGCGCGAAGCAGATCTCGACTTGCGCGACCTATACCTCGCCGACGAAGCGTTCCTCACTTCGACGTCGTTGTGCCTGGCCGGCGTGGCGCAGGTGAACGGACGGCCGCTGCGTAAGGGTGCCTTCGGTCCGCAAACCCGGCGTTTGCTTGCAGCCTACGACAAGCTCGTCGGGCTGGACGTGCGTCAGCAATACCTGGCGTTTCTGTAGTATCCTCACCTACCCTCTCGCCCGAGGCACGACGAGCGGACAGATTCCCTTTCCCTCCCCGGTCGAACTATCTCAGGCCTCGGTTTGAACCGCGTGTGCCCTTTTCCCTTAAAGCCAGGCTAACGAGGACTCCTATCGCTTCAATTCGGAAAGTGCCGATCGTAGCGATAGGTCTTGATCGTTTTCGCTTCATTGGTGCTCGTCCAGATCCACTCGCCGTCGGGAGAGAGGTGTAGGATGTAAGGCTGCTCACGCGACATATCCAGGCTGCCGGCAACCGTCCCGGTGCCGAGGTTCACGCGATTTAGTTTAGTGGCGTTCGAGGTCCAGTCGCGCACCAGCACCACCGCTTCCTCCTTGGTCGGATGTAAAGCCACGGTCGTGATCATCTCACCGTTGCGCACGCCCACGTTTAACTCCTGGGGGGTGGAATTTCCCGGCCGCAAAACGTAGGCGTGCGTTCCGCCATGGGCAAGCAACCGTTTACCGTCGGGCGCGACCTCGATGGTATGGGGCTCGGACGAGGTGGGGGGGCCCGGGGTTTGCTCCCACTTGGTATCGGCATTCACCTTGGTGATCACCCCCAGGTCGTTCACGGTGACGTAGTGCAGGCGGGTCGCCTTCCCCTGGGTGCGAAGCAGGTAAAGCTCGTCCGTGCCAGGCAAGACGCCCCAGCTTTTCACCTCTCCTCCGCCGTCGTACCCATCGACGTCGATTTTAATCCGCTGATTCTTTTTCGCATCGAACAGCCACAGGAGCTTTTGGTTGTTCCCGTTCCGTCCGCCGTAGACCCGATCCGGATTCGAGGAGTAGTGCAGATTTAGCACGCGATTGTCTTCACTAGACGCTGTGTCGCGCGTCCCAATCTGGCGCGCATGGCTCCAGTCGAGCACTCCGTCTTTAAACGGCACGCGCTGAATCACGGCCCCCACATCTCCGAACGTGACCTCATCGCCCTTGGGCGAAAAAACGCCCGAGAAAAACGCGCCGATGGCCGAGCCGGTCTCGGTCTTCACGCGCGTCTCTAGGTTATAGAGGTAAACGGGAGAGCCGTACACGGGGCCAAAACGCTTGTGCAACGGCGTGTCCGAGGTGGTGAGAAAATATTTTCCGTCGGGCGACATCACGGTCACGCCGTGCTGCGGCCAGGTCACGACGTGCGGAGCCTCCGATTTTTGCAGCGCGGTTTCAACCTTCACCGCGGCCTGCTCCTCAAGGGTAAGTCGCGCCATCATTTCGGTCAGTAGCCGGTGGCGCAACTCGGGCGAATCCCAGCCCCGGCTCTTCACCATCGCTTCAAAATCTACCATCCGCTTTTTCAGCACCCCCGTGTCGGTCCCGACCTGCTCCGGAATCGCGAAGGGATCTCCGCCGTTCACTAATCGTTGGATAGTTTCGGCGCCAAGTTTAAGGCCGCCGGTCTTGTCGAACAGTTCCGCGTAGGTGCGCGACACCAGATCCGGGGCCTGCGCTTCATTGGCTTCCAGCGTAGCGAATTGAATGAGACACGACGGTACCAGATCCATCCCCCGCGCGGAGCACGGGAGCCAGAACAGCAGACCAACGCCGAGCCGAATAAGGGGGTTCATTACGGTGTTAATTTTAGCATACGGCTGCGGCGCGGCGTGCTGGCCGGATCGCCGTTTTCTCTGGTACAGGGTCCAGGTGCTTTTTCGGCTCCATACCCCCCGGCCGCCCCTGGACCGATTCATCGAGATGTTTTGGGACTTTGCCGCCGCGGGCGAGACCAAATCTCAGCGTGAGCGCGTGCTGCCCACCGGTACCGTGGAGCTAGTCATCCGGCTCAGCAAAAATGAAAATAAGATTTTCAACAGCGCCGAAAGCCGGCAACCCAATACGTTCTCGGGCTCGGTGGTGACGGGGCCCCAAGCCAAGTACTTCGTGCTGGATAAGGGGCAGCAGGACACGCTTATTGGAGTGCACTTTCGTCCCGGCGGCGCGTTTCCGTTCTTCAAAGTACCTCTCGCCGAGATTCAGGATCGGCATCTATCACTGGAAGACCTCTGGGGCCCGCGCGCGACCGAACTGCGCGAACGGCTGCTCGAGGCCAAGGACGCGGACGCCCGGTTTCGGGTTATCGAGCAGGCCTTTTTCGACGCCTTTGCCCCGCTTGGCTTTCATCCGGCGGTGCGGTTTGCACTCGAGAGGCTTAAAGCGTTAGATCCCGGCGCCCTGCCCGCGATTAGCCACGCCACCAATCTGAGTTCCCGTCGGCTGGGGCAGCTCTTCGCCGAGCAGGTGGGGCTCTCACCCAAGGTTTACGCGCGCGTGCTGCGGTTCCAGCGGCTATTAAAACGGATTAAAGACAAAGACGACGTAGCCAAGGATTGGAGCGAAATAGCCCTAGCCTCCGGCTACTACGATCAGCCTCACTGCATCCGCGACTTCAAAGCATTTTCGGGGTTAACCCCGGCGCAGTACGATCGGCAGCCGGGGGAGCACTGGAACCACGTGGCCATCGAAACCTGATTTCCGATTTGTACAATACGGGGTGGGCGACCCATCGTAACTTTGGGACTGAACCATTGCACAGGAGCAAAACATGAAAGCAGTTAACCCGATTCCCTCTGGTTACCACACCGTCACCCCGTACCTGCCCGTCCGCGGCTGTAAGGCGCTCATCGCCTTTATGACCAAAGGGCTCGGGGCCGAGGTCACGTCCAAATCCGAAACCCCCGACGGCACCGTCATGAACGCCGAGGTGAAGATTGGCACGTCCATGGTGATGGTGGCCGAGGCCCGCCCCGACTATAAACCGTCGTCCACGATGCTGTACCTGTACGTACCCGACGTGGATGCCTTTTACCGCGCGGCACTGGCCGGCGGAGGCAAGTCCGTGCTGGAGCCCATGGACCAGTTCTACGGTGACCGTTCGGGGGCAGTGGAAGACCCGTGCGCAAACCAGTGGTGGATCGCCTCGCGCAAAGAGGACCTGACTGCGGAAGAGATCGCCCGGCGCGCGGAAGCCGCGGGCAAGCGGTAAAGCGCAGCCTCCGTCCTGGAGATCGCAGCCCCGCTGGATCTGATTCCACGGGGTTCGCCTGGCGTCTGCCCGGACGCTCCGCTCCTCGCAATGCCAAGGGGTAGTGCGGTAACTTAGTCCGATCATGACTTTACTGGAACAGATCGGCCTCATGGTGGTGGTGGGTTTTCGCGGCTTTGAAATCGCGCCCGGCTCGACGATTGCCAAGGACATTTCGGACCGAAACGTCGGCGGCATCATCCTCTTCGACAAGGACATGACCGCGCACTCCCCGCGTAACGTGCAAAATCCCGAACAGGTAAAACGGTTGGTCGCGCAGGCCAAAGCACTTTCGAAAACTAAATTGATCGTTTCGATCGATCACGAGGGAGGTTTCGTTTGTCGCCTTAAAGAACAGTACGGCTTCCCAAAGACCCTGTCCGCGCTGAAAATGGCGGCCCTCCCCGAAACGGAATTTCAAAACGTCGCCCGCGCAATGGTGCACACGCTAGGTCGGGCCGGGATTAACTTTAATTTTGCCCCCGTCGTCGATACGAACGTGAACCCGCTAAGCCCCGCTATCGGCAAGTACGAGCGCAGCTTCTCGGCCGATCCCGAAGTTGTCGTGGAAAAAGCCGGTGGCATCATCGCCGCCCACCGGGAGCAGCGGGTGCTCACCTCGCTAAAACATTTTCCCGGCCACGGCAGCGCTAAAGCCGATTCGCACTTTGGCCTTACCGACATCACCGAGACCTGGAGCGAAGCGGAGCTAAAGCCGTTCGAATTACTTATTAAAGCCGGATTAGTCGACACGGTGACCACCGCCCACGTCTTTAATCGCAAACTCGATCCCACCTACCCGGCCACGCTGTCGCCCACGATCTTGTCCCAGCTGCTGCGCAAGCGCATGGGTTTCGACGGAGTCGTGATGTCCGACGACATGCAGATGGGGGCCATCACCGAGGCGTATGGCTTAGAAACCGCGGTGCGGCTCGCGATTTTGGCCGGCGTCGACATGCTGGTCTTCGGGAACAACGTTTCCTTCGACGAGCACATTGGTGAAAAGGTCATCGCCACGATCCATAAGCTGGTAAACTCACACGACATCCCCCAGGCCCGCATCGCGGAGTCGGCACGGCGCATTCGGGAGTTGAAGGCTAAATTGTAGAGCGACCCAGGAGCCACTATGTCCGACAGCGCGCGCGAGATCGTCAACACCCGCCTCTTTGGCGTCTCCCGTGAAGCCTTGTTCGAGGCCTGGTCGAATCCCAAGGTGCTCGCCAAGTGGTGGGGCCCGAAGGGGTTTACCAACACGTTTCACGAATTTTGCTTCGAGCCCGGCGGCACCTGGCGCTACGACATGCACGCGCCAAACGGCACCGACTTTCCCAACAAGAGCGTGTTCGTGGAGATCAAACGGCCCGAAAGGCTCGTGCTCGATCACCTAGAGCCCGTGCATAAGTTCCGGGCGACCGCCACCTTCGAAGCGGTGGGCGACAAGACGAAGCTCACTTTCAAGATGGCGTTTGCGACCGCCGAAGAGGTCTCAAAGTTAAAAAACTTCATCTACCACGCCAATGAAGAAAATTTCGACCGTCTTGAAGCGGCCATCCGCTAATTCACACCCACTTTTCGATGCGGGTCGCAAGCTCCGGATCGGCTAGCTCATCGGCCATCGCGGCGATGGCCTTGGCGTCGGCCCCTTTCCACTCGATCTCTTTCAATGTTTCTTTGAGCGGCACGTCGTAACGAATGGTCGCTAGTTTTTTGTAGAGTGCCGCCTCTTTGCGGGCGGCATTGAGCGACTCGGCCAAGGACTCCGCCCCGCGGACCGTGACCTTCCAGTCCTTTGCCTTGGCCGGAATCTTGTCGATAGTATGGTACGCCGCCAACACGGTGCTGGCGGACTTCATGCCCCACCGCTCGATGCCGGGAATCCCGTCCGCGGTATCGCCGACCAGACCGAGCAGGTCTGGGATCGACTTTGGCGGCACGCCGAATTTTTCCACCACGCCGGCTTCGTCGAGCACGGTCTGCTTACCGCGATCGTAACCCACCACCTTTTGACCGATCACGCACTGGCTGAGATCTTTATCGGGTGAGCAGATTAGCACCTGTTTCACACTCTGATTCTTGG
>JAYUBV010000244.1:0-6548 GCA_043740655.1 Pseudomonadota bacterium
ACAGCGGCACAGCTTGGCCCCGGAATTCGCGTAGCCACACGGACAAGGATTCATGGCCACCAGCAGGGAAAAACGTGCGGGTAACGGGGGCGCGGCCCCCGTTCCCACGCGTTGCACGCGAATCAGCCCGTTTTGCAGCGGCTCGCGCAAGCCTTCGATGGAGTCCCGACGAAACTCCGGAAACTCATCCAGGAAGAGCACGCCCAGGTGTGCCAGGGTGGCTTCACCGGCGTGCACGACCCCGGTTCCTCCGCCCAGAAGTGCCGCCATCGAAGAGGAATGGTGGGGTGCGCGGAACGGCCTGGCCCAGGGGTTGCGGCTACGATCCAATTGACCGGAATGGGTTTTAAGCACGATCGCGACTTCGGTGGGATCGAGTGGCGGTAGCAAACTCTCGGCGGCGTGCGCCACTAGCGTTTTCCCCACCCCGGGAGGACCTACCAACAGGGCGTGGTGCCTTCCCGCGACGGTGATCTCGATCGCCCGTTTTGCGTGGGCGTTGCCCTTGATGAAATCGAGGCGGGGAGAAGCTTCGGGGCGGGGGGGCTCGATGATCGCGGGAACTGCCAGCTCATGTTTGCCGTAGAGAAAGTCGAGCACCTCCGCCAGGTTCCCGGCGAGACGGACCTTTGCGGAAGGGTTTAGCGCCGCCTCCCAACCGTTCGCCTTGGGCAGAATGATGAAATCGATCTCGGCACTCGGTACCAACGCCTGCAGCAACCCCACCGTTCCGTTCACCGGCAGCAGTTCGCCCGTGATGGTTAACTCGCCGAGAAAAGCCATGCGGTGGATTTTCTGCGTGGGAATCTTTTCTTCGGCGCCTAAGATCGCGATCGCCACCGCGAGATCAAATTGGCTACCGGTTTTACGAGTATCCGACGGCCAGAGGTGTACGAGAATGTGCGACGACGGCACCTCGAAGCCGAACTGCACGAGACACGCGCGCACCCGCTCGCGGCTCTCGCGAATGGCTTCACCCGGCAGTCCGGTGATTTGAATTTTGGGAAGATTAGGGAGACGGGAAGATTCAATCCCTACCCGTTCTCCGTCTATTCCTTTGAGCGTAGCGCTCCATGTGCGTGCAACCATGCACACACCGCTACGGGAATTTTGCGGGGCTGGAAACGGGGCGTGGGGAGCGGCCTACAAAAAAATCGCCTTACGATCTTTCAGCAGCTGGTGGAGCTGCTTTTGCATCTGGTGTCTCACTTCGCGACTGATCTTGGTGACGTACTCGATGTCATCGGCCTTTTCGGGATTCTTCTCGATGTAGATGGGATCAAAAAATTCGATGTGCCAGCGCGCGGGCAAAGGGATCACATTGAGCGGCACGGGGATGATGATACCGATAACCTGCTTCGCCCAGCGAATTTGCGAGAGGGTGATGTTGCTCTCTTCGGCGCCGATAACGAGCGAGGGAATGATGGGCGCCCCGGTCTGCAACGCCAAGCGTACGAAGCCGCGGCGGAATCGGCGCAGCTTATAAGCCTGCGAGCTGGGCTTGAAGTTGCCTTCTTCACCTTCCGGGAATAGCAGCAACATCTGGCCTTTTTCCAAAATCTTTCCGCCATTGCCCATCGTGGCGGGCACGAGCCCCATCTTGCGCGCCGGAACCGAAATCTCGGGACGGATAAACCAGATCTTGTGCGCGATGATCCGCGGCAGCCGCTTCACCTTAGTGTGGATGTGGTGCACGAGCATCAGCGCGTCGAACCCCATGAACCCGCTGTGGTTCGCGATGACGATGCAGGGCCCTTTCTTGGGAATTTTCTCGAGTCCCACGCAGGTCACCCGCAGGTAACGCGTGATGATTTCAAGCAGGAAATTCGGCAGCACGCGGTAGGCGAGCTCTTCTTTGGTCAGCCCTTTCGAGCGGAGCTTCAGGGTTTTCAAAAGAGCGTGGGCAAAGGGGTTGCGCATGTGATTGAGGTAATAGTTTAGACGCCAAGCGTCGGCAATCAATTAAGGCTAAAGGCTCATGGATAAAGGATTAAGGCTTAATCACCCATTCACCACCCGAATAATCCTATTCTTCCGCAGTGAAATCATCCCTTCGTAGAGGGTCACGTCCGGCAGGGGATTGAAGTCGACGACCTTACCCACGTCGCCAAACTCCACCACACTGCCCAGCGTGCTGAACTCTTCGCGGGTCAGCTCCAGCTGTGGATGCAAGGCACTGGGCTCGAGCTCGACCTGAATCTCTTTGGGCGGAATCTCTTTGCGGATCTGGCCGTACTTTTGGCGGAACGCTTCGCCTTCCACGCAGAGGTGCTTCAGGTTCACGTTCAATTCGCCCTCGAACCAAACGGAGTTGGATTCCATCCGCTCGAACGAGTACCGCGGCTCATCCCACAGAAACATGCGGTAAACCGCCTTCAAACCGCGTACCGATCCGGTGGAGGCGGATACCAGCCGGCCGTGGATGAAATCGACCTTACCCGTTTGGTCCTCGAAGCTGCCCTTTACCTGCAGCGATCCGGTGCGCTCTAATTCGTGAATCGTGTAGAGCGCGCCGCGCAGATCCTGATTTGCCCGCAACGCCATGCGGTTCTCTTCACCACCATTCTTGGATTTGGACTCGTGCAGGAATTCGTTGGAGAGGTGCAAACAGCGTTCTAGTTTCTCCGCACTTTCCTTAACGTCGTCGAATAACGATTTGGCCTCGACGATCTGGTCGCCCTCGATCGATAGCGTTTGGATCGACTGCACGTAGTGCGAAGTCTGCTGCATCGCTTCCGCCGCGCGCGCAATACGTTTGAGCGGCTCCACGGTTTTCTTATCGTCGTGGCGCGGATTTTCCATCGTTAAGTAGATGCGATTTTCGATCGCGAACTGTAAATCTTCTTTGGTGAAGATTTTGCCGTACCAGACCACGAGGAGGGGCCGCGCGGCGCTCCGTAACTTTAGAATTTCACGTTTCATGTCCGGCGCGTTCTCGATAAATACGATGGAGACCGAGGTAGATTTTTGATCGCAGAATTTCTGCGTGGTTCCCTCGAAGAACACTTCCGCCAGATTTTCGTTCTGCAGTCCTTTCAGAAACTGGCGGGCCCAGTTACTGATCTCACCGACGCTATCGATACGGCACAAAGGAGATTTCATGATGGGGACTCCTGTCGTGGCGAGGGGGAAGCCCGAAGCCATCTCAATGACGATATTTTTTAACGGGGTTGCTTCGGGCTACGCCCTGGCAATGACAACCTGAAGGGGACTATTAGGAAGCGTAGCGTTTCAGGAACAACTTTTTTAGTTCAGGAAATTTCTTAAGCAGACTTAGCGAATACTCGGCATGTCCGGGGTAAAAACCATTTCCGAAGATTAACTTTGCGGAGCTAGCCACCCCCTCGGCACCCAACGCGACCTTAGTAAAGGAGGTGGCCATGCCGAAAAAGATCGCCGTTCCCTTGGGCCGCGTACTCAACACAGTGCTCATTTCGGTATCGGGAACCGAGGCTACGTTGACTACGACGTCTCCCATTTTATCACGGGTATGAGTCGCCACACTAGACGACACCAAGATCGAATGCGTAGCGTCAGCTTCAATCACTTCGTTGCACACCCCTAACGCGCGCAATTCGGCCGCCGCGGGGGCGAATGGTTCGACCCCGATGACCTTACCCCGCTTTCCGACCTTTTGGCGCGCCGCAAAGCAGCTAAGGATGCCGGCTTTGCCACCGGCCCCGATCACCACCACGGTCTGGCCGGCCTTACAGTGGGCGGCTACCAAGGCCGGGGCGCCCGCCACGTCGAAGACACTAAGTGCTGCGCGTTCCGACAGGTCGGCGGGAATCTTGGCGGCAATTCCGCTCTCGAACAAAATGGCGTGCCCTTTCACCACCAGCTGGTGGGTCTTGGGGTCGACGGCGTTAATCACGTCGAGGTGAAGCGGAGTCAGCGTGAGCGAAACCAGCGTAGCGATGCGGTCGCCGACCTTAAACTTTAGGTTCCCGGCGTACTTTGAGCCAATCTGTTTCACGGTGCCCAGCAGCATGCCGCCCGAACCGGTCACGCGGTTGTGTTGCTTCCCCTGGTCGATGGAGTTAGCCATGACCAGGTTGCCGATTTCGGAAGGCGACTTGCTGGTCTTTTCCATCTGCACGAAGCTGGCGGCGTCCACGTTGAGCCGGTCGACGTCGATCAGGATCTCATTCGAAAAAATCGGCAGGGCGTTGTCCAGCCGGTCGGCCGCCTGCGGTAGGCGGGCCTTGCGGTCGATGACCCGGTGCAGTCCGAGCGGGTGGCCAGCCTCGGTGCGTTCGGCGCCGCCGGGGCGAGCCATCGTTCGTTTGGCGGGCTTTGCCGCCTTCACGATTTTTTTCTTACTTCGCGCGGCCATAGATTCGTTCTTCGGCCAGTTTGTCCGCGAGGAGAAACGGCGGAACATTTTCTGATTTGGCGCGTCGGTAAATCTCTTTCAACGTGTCGTAGATGGAGTCGGCTTTTTTGAGCGCCTTCTCGGCGTTGTACCCTTCATACTCGATGAAGATATTGATGATGCCGCCGGAGTTTACGGCGTAGTCCGGCGCGTACAGGATGCCGCGTTGAGCTAGACGGTGGCCGTCTTCCGGAGTGGCCAGCTGGTTGTTGGCGCAACCGACTACCGCTTTGCATTTCAACCGGACCAAATTCGTTTCGTTTAGGATCGCGCCGCGCGCGGACGGAGAAAAGATGTCGCAGGGGATGTCGTAAATTTCGTCGAGCCCAACGATCGTGGCCCCCAGCTCGCGCTGGGCCTTTTCCAGAGCCTCGGGGCTGACGTCGCATACCCACAACGAACCGCCCGCCTTTTTAACCGCTTCCGCAACGCCGTAACCGACGTGGCCAATTCCCTGAATGGCGACCTTGGCGCCGGCAAGGCTACGCTTACCGGTAAGTTCCTCCATTGTGGCTTCCATGGCGCGGTAGATGCCGCGCGCCGTAACTGGCGACGGATCGCCGCTACTGCCCGGGGCGCCGTCGATTCCCAAAACGTAACGGGTACCGCGCTTTACGTCGAAAAGATCGCGTCCGGTGATGTTCATGTCCTTCGCCGCCAGATACTGACCTTCGAACGAATCAATGAAATGGCCGAACGCCAAAAAGAGCTCCGAAGTTTTTTTCGCGGGGTCACCGATGATGACACTCTTGCCGCCGCCAAATCCAATTCCCGCCAGCGCCGACTTGTACGACATGCCTTTAGAAAGACGCAGAACGTCTTCGAGCGCGTCTTCACGCTTGAGATAGGGCAACATGCGAATGCCCCCGCAGGCGGGGCCCAGGGTGGTGTTGTGAATAGCGACGATCGCTTTCATTCCCGTCTTGGAGTCTTCTCCGTAGACGATCTTTTCATATCCTGGAATTTCGATAACTTCGGTTTGAATGGCCATGTGCGCCTCAAAATTTTCGTTTGTTTACCGGATGGATTCTTGACGGACAATCGAATTCGGCAGTACCTCTCAATACACACCACCATGCCAATTCAGAAACGATTCATCGCCGTCGCGGGTAACATTGGCTCAGGTAAGACTACACTCACCACTCTGCTTTCGAAACATTATCGGTGGGAACCGCATTTTGAAGTGGTGACAGAAAATCCGTACCTGGCCGATTTTTATGCCGACATGAAGCGTTGGTCTTTGCCGCTGCAGGTTTTCTTCCTGTCGAAGCGATTCCAGGCGCATCAGACCATCACCTCGAAGGACTCGTCCGCGATTCAGGATCGGTCCATCTACGAGGATGCGCACATCTTTGCGCGGGCCTTGTACGAAGGGGGAAAGATGGAAAAGCGCGACTACGAGAACTACTTCGAGCTTTACCAGACGATGACCCAGTTTCTGACGCCGCCGGATCTGGTGGTGTACGTGAAGCGGTCGGTTTCGATTTTAAAGGACCGTATCCGCGAGCGTGGGCGTGATTACGAAACGGACATTCCTACCGCGTATCTCGATCATCTAAACGTCTGCTACGATGAATGGATCCAGGGCTATCGCATCGGTAAGGTACTGACCATCGAAGCCGATCAGATGGACATCAAAAATGATCCAACCCACTTCGGTTACGTTTGCCAGAAGATCGAAAACTCCCTCGAACAGCCCGAGCTTTTCACGGTTTGCTAAGGTGACGGCCTACTGGCCGCCGCTCCTTTTACCGATCGTCCTGCTCCTTTGTTTGCCGGGGCCTGTCTGACGGAATTTGCGAATTTTGCGGTTGAAGGGGAACTCGACATCGAAACCCTTTCCGTTTCGACGTGCCCCCGCGTCCTTTACTGGATCGATGCCGCCACGAAACGGGAGCTGTTAAAGATGCCGATCCCCGCTTTGTTGGGAGGGGCGGCGCATCTCGAATTTCTGAGCGACGGCCGACTGCTCGCAAGGGCAGGCGGGGCACCGCAAGCCATCGTGCTCGAAATGGAAATGCGTCCGTCCCATTAGTTCCGCGCAACATAACGCTGAGAGTTAATTGCCGGGGTAAAAATTTCCAACACTATTCTTTGTCTGTAACGCATTAGGTTATGCGCTGCGCTTGGTCCTGCGTTAGGGGATCCAATCAGGTTTTGGGGTTTGGAATTT
>JAYUBV010000245.1:0-19464 GCA_043740655.1 Pseudomonadota bacterium
CGCGGGAACCGTTCGCGCTCGTCAGCAAAGCGGCTTTCGAGACGTACGACATCGCCAAAAAGATGGTGATCAGTCTCGTGAAGCTTGCGGTTGGTCAGATCTCGGTGAAAAACCTTGGCGGCCCGGTGCTCATTGCCACCGTTGCGGGCAAGAGCCTCGACGCCGGCATCATCCCCTTCCTGCAGATGATGGCGCTCATCAGCATCAACTTGTTTCTCTTGAATCTGTTTCCGGTTCCCGTTCTCGATGGTGGGCATTTGTTGTTCTTCATTATCGAAGGCATCAAAGGTCGACCCGTCTCCATCCGGACGATGGAGATGGCAAATCAGGTTGGGATGGTGTTCATCCTCTTCCTCGTTGGTCTTACGCTCTTCAATGACATTTCAAGGATACTGCTGCATTGAAAAAAATCTTCGTCTTAGATACGAGCGTCATTCTCTAAGATCCGCAGTGCATCTTTAAATTCGAGGACAACCAGGTGGTCATACCGATCACCTGCCTCGAAGAGATGGATCGTTTCAAAAAAGAGCTAACCGAAATCGGACGAAATGCTCGTCAGTTTGCGCGTTATCTCGACGAAATCCGCAAGCGTGGCTCGCTCATCACGGGCGTGGAGTTAGGTCAGAAGAAGGGGCTGCTGACGGTGGATCTGTTGAAGGTCGCCGACAAGTACCTTCCGCCCGACCTGAACTCGGACAAGAACGATCACCGCATCTTGGCGGTAGCATTGAAGCTGCGGCAAGAACGCCCGAACCAGCCGGTCGTTTTCGTCACCAAGGACGTTAACCTTCGCATTAAAGCCGATGCGTTGGGACTGTTCTCGGTCGATTTCGAACCGAGCCGGGTTACCATCGAAGAGCTCTATAGCGGAGTTACCACTTACGACGTGCCTAGCGAAGTGATCGATAGCTTCAATCACGATCGCCGTTTCCCGATTCAGGACAAGGGGCTTCATCCGAACACTTACGTCACGCTGGTCGATCAGCACAATCGCGAACGGTTCGCGCAGGGACGGTTCAACGCGGCTACCAAAGAGATGGTCAGCCTGCGAATTCCGCCGGACGGGGTGTGGGGAATCAAGGCCCGCAATGCGGAGCAAAACTTCGTACTCGATGCCCTGATGGACGACAGCATTCAGCTGGTAAGCCTCGTCGGTAAAGCCGGTACGGGGAAAACCCTGATGGCGCTTGCGTGCGGTCTGCGCAAGACCATCGACGAGGGCAAATACCAGAAGCTGCTCGTGTCGCGTCCGATCTTCCCGCTCGGTAAGGACATCGGTTACCTGCCGGGCGAAATCGAGGAAAAGCTGAATCCTTGGATGCAGCCCATCTTCGACAACATCGATTTCATCGTGTCGGGTGCCGGCAATAATACCGAAAAGGCTTCCAAGCGGGGCAATCGACGCGCCTGGCAGGAGCTAATCAATCAGGGCATGCTGCACATCGAACCGCTGACCTACATCCGCGGCAGATCGCTGGCGTACCAGTTCCTGATCGTGGACGAAGCGCAGAACTTAACGCCGCACGAGATAAAAACGATCATCACGCGCGCGGGTGAGGGCACTAAGGTGGTGCTGACGGGCGACTGTTACCAGATCGACAATCCTTACGTGGACTCGAGCAACAATGGCCTGACCTACGTGGTGGAACGGTTTAAGAACGAAGAGATTTCGGCCCACACCACGATGGTGAAGGGTGAGCGTTCGGCCCTGGCGGAAATCGCCACGAACCTGCTCTAATTACTAAAAACTTATTCTTCGTCGGAACGACGGCGCTTTTTCTTCTTAGTCGGCTTTTCGGGAGCCGGTTTTTTTGAGGCTATTTTCCGTTCGACTTTTTTCTCTTTAGTCGCCGCTACGTGCGCCTTAGGAACCGCCGTGCCGCCGCCGCCAATGAGGCGCGCCAGCTTTTCGTAATCCACTACCGACAAGGTCAATGCCTGACGGTACTTCTTAGCGAATTCATCGTATTTCTTGGAGGTCACGGGCGCATAGTCATCGCCCGCGACGAGTCCGGCGCCCAAAGTGCGGCGACGACCAAGCTCAACCTTGCCCGCGACACTAAGTCCGGTAGTCGGTGAGAACGCGGTGTGATTGTTCACGCCTTCCGAACCACGGCGATAGTTGTACTTATCGACCACGGCTTTGGAGGCCAGAATCTTTGCTTCGAGCACGGCCTTCGCGTCGTCTTTGCCAGACTTTTTACCGGCCCAAGCGAGTTTCTCGGCGTAGGTCAGCAACATCTCTAAGTTGTCTAAGGCCATTTCTTTGTCCGCTTCGCGAACGCGCTTTTTCATCCACGAGGGTCCCGTGCCACCTTCCGTGCGGCGCATGAACTCCGCGCGAATCGCCGTTTCGACGACGCTAGAGGGATATTCCAAACCTTTGCGCTGTTGGGCATCGAAACGTTTCACTAAAGCTTTCACGCGATCGAAGATCGATTCATCGCGCTTATTATTCTCTTCCGGAGCGCTCGAAGCGTATTGCTCGGCAACGGCGGGCTGAGCCTCTTCTTCGGCCACTTTGGGCTGGGCCTTGGCCGGCGCCGCCGTCTTCGCCCGAACCTTTTTACCGGGGGTAACTTTCGGCGCGGGGGCCGGAACGTCTTCGCCGTCAGGATTGTATTGAACCTGAGGCTCAGACGGGGCCGCGGTAGGGTTGCCAGCGTCCGCGGCGGGAGGCAGATCCCCCGGTCCTTCTTCGGCTACCTGATCTACCGGAGGCGGAGCCTCTTCGGGAGCTTCTTCGGAGCGAAGTGGGATGGTCCAGCAGAGGCCGGTAGCCAGAACTAGAGTGAAGGCCCATAAAAATTTATTCGTCTTCATGCAGGGCTTATCGGACACTGCGGCGGAGCGCTTTAGAGCAAAAAGGGTCACCGGGAACGGTCATTTTTACGGCTAGTTAGGCCAAATCCCGGTTAACCCGGAATGGCACGGGATTGCATTTGGAATTCCCCGGGCGAAGTGTGTTACCGGGGTGGTCTATGAAACTAGTTTCGAAGTACTTTGGCGTGATGGCGATCGTGACCCTCACGGGTCTGTTTGGCTGTAGCAAGAACACCGGAACGCCCGAGACCTTGAGTGCGGAGGCTAAGTGGTGCACGAACCACCTTCCCGGACAGCGGCTGTCCTACGCTGACTTCAAAGCGAAGCGGTCCGCCATCAATCCTAATTCCGGTACGTTCTCTCAGTCCGGTTACGAAAGTTACCTGGCCGCCGTCGATCGGGATGCCGTAGGCGTGCTCTACCGGATCTTCTCCGAATTTAACTCCACCGACTCGCACGTGTGGTACGGCAGCTTCAATGCCATCGGTACCAAATATAGCTCGGCCGCAGATAAGGGCGAAGGCTTCCGCGTAGTCGGCAAACGCGTGTTCACCGATACCACCGGCAAACAACGTCTCGCGCTCGTCATCGCGTTCTGGACTTACCGTAACGGTAAACTTCAGCTGAAGGGTGGACCGGACTCATTGCGCGTCCGTCTTCAGATTGAAGATGACAGCGCCGAAAGCAAAAAAGGGAACTTTGCCGCCATCTCTTACCATCTGGATTTGGACGAGAGCGGTAAGGTGAAAGCGATCAAGCCTACAGTCGCCTACGATTCGAAAGGCGACCCGCTTACCGACGTTACGACCGCCGCCATTCCTTCCTCCGGCCACGATCGTTGTTTTTACTGCCACAGCGACAGCACCCAAACGAGCCACCACGGTTTCTCAGGAACATTGCGCACCGGAATCAATACGTACGATGCTGATTTCGATCTACGTAACGATGTCGTCGATGAATCAAAGGTGACACCGGAAACGATGGCCTCAATCAAGGCCTTTACGGAAAGCATGTCGAGCCCCGGCCCCGAGCTCGCCGAGTTGTTCAAGACGCCGAAGACCACCTTCGTCGCGGAAGGGCTGCTTAAGACGCTCGCCGAACGCTGCGACGCTATCGGTAAGGCCGACAAAAAATAATTACAGGTAGCCTTGCGCTTGCAGCGCAAAAAGCTTCGCGTAACGGCCTTGCTTCGCCACGAGGGAGTCGTGCGTGCCCTGCTCAACGATTTTTCCGCCTTCGATCACGATGATCCGATCCGCCATGCGGACGGTGGGAAAACGGTGGCTAATCAAAATCGACGTGCGACCCCGGGTGAGTTCGCGAAACCGTTCAAATACGGCGTGTTCGGCTTCCGCATCCAACGCCGCGGTGGGCTCGTCGAGGATGAGTATGTCCGCCTCTTCGCGCATGAACGCACGCGCCAGCGCTACCTTCTGCCACTGACCACCCGAAAGCTCTAGGCCGTCTAGGAACCAACGACCGAGCGGCGTCTTAAATCCATCGGGGAGAGCGTTCAAAATTTCGGTGCCACCACTTAGCTCAAGGGCGTGGGCGATCCGGGTTTCATCTTCTAAATGATCTACGCTGCCCAGACCGATGTTTTCGCCCAGCGAGAGTTGGTACTTGTTGAAGTCCTGAAACACCACGCTGACGCGACGACGCAGCGCTACTTCGTCCCACCCTTTTAGATCTTTGCCGTCGAGAAAAATGGTGCCCTCGGTGGGATCGTAAAGGCGAGTCAGCAACTTGATCAGCGTCGTCTTACCGGCTCCGTTGTGACCCACCAGCGCCAGGCTCTGCCCTTCGGGGATTTCGAGCGTGATCCCCTTGAGCGCCCAATCGGCTTGCCCCGGATAGTGGAAGCCCACGTTTTCAAAACGCAGTCCCCGTTCGGTGGTCACCAGCGGGGACGGATCGCGTTGGGGCTGGACCACGGGGATGGCAAAATACTCGAACAGGTTCGACATGTATAAATTATGTTCATACATGCTGCCGATCGCGGTGAGACACGACTGAAACGCCTGCTGCCCCTGGCGGAAGGCCACCACGTAAAGGGTCATCATGCCCAACGTCATCGTGCCGGTCGCGGCCGCCACCGCGATGATGAGGTAACAGCCGTAGAACGCCGCAAGGGCTAGCAACGAAAGGCAGTAGGCCCAGGCCGAACGGCTAATCGCGAGCTTTTTGTCCTCTTCGTAAAACTGCCGGCCGGTCGTTTTGTACCGCTCCATCAGCACGTTCCCGAGCCCCAGCGCCTTCACCTCCTTGGCGTGCGTGTCGGTGGCTAGAATGTACTCCACGTAATTCAGCCGGCGGCTGTCGGCCGATCGCCAGTTACGTAAACGAAAGGCGGTATTAGAAAACTTCATTTCGGCAACGGTTGCGGGCAATGCCGCAATCACTAACGCCAGAATCGCCCATTTGCTGAACGCCACCAGCAGGGCTACGTAGCCGACGAGGGTCAGTAGGTTCTGAATCAGCTGCAGGATGTCGCTTACCATCGCCACTGGACGGGACGAAGCCTCGCGCCGGGCCTTGGTCAGCTGATCGTAAAATTCGGAATTCTCGAAATGGCTGAGCTCAAGGGTGAGGGCCTTCTCGAGGATCTTGATATTCACATCCAGCCCGAGCTTAGCGCCAAGCTGGGATCGCATCAGGAACAGCAAACGCTGAACTAGGGCCTGACCGGCCACCAAACCCAATTCTACAAACACCCATTGCTCAGTCAAAGGTCGGGAGCTGGCCACCACACTGTCCACGATCAGCTTTCCGACATAAGCGATCGAAAGCGGCAAAACCGCCGAAACCACCGTCAGGAGAGAAATCCCCAGGCTAGCGGACGGCGAGGCCTGCCAAGCCAAACGAAGACTCGCCGGAATGTGGGTGAAGCTGGTTTTAAGAAATTTGGTATTCATCGGAACCTATTCAAAGT
The DNA here is from genome assembly GCA_043740655.1 of Pseudomonadota bacterium. Taxonomy (GTDB): domain Bacteria; phylum Bdellovibrionota; class FAC87; order UBA2466; family UBA2466; genus JBGSST01. The sequence continues at coordinate 5,756 of JAYUBV010000245.1, forward strand.
CCCATCAGCGCAGCCCAATAGCAAATGTCCTAGGGAACCCGAGGTAGGCCAATCGCCACCATGGTTCCTTCGCCTTCAATCGACTCAACGGCGAAGCTACCGTTCCACGACTCCACGGTCGCCTTGGCATGATAAAGTCCAAGGCCGCTGCCGTCGGTTTTTCCAAAGGTAAATCCACGGGTGCCTAGTCGGCCCATCAGGTGTTCAGGAATACCACGTCCCGTATCGGTGATCTCCAAAACCACAAAGTCAGCGGTGCTCCGGAGAACTACTATAACGTGACCACGATCATCGATGGACTCCGCGGCGTTATTCAACAAATTCGAAACCAGACGAGATAGCTCACCCAGTTGGACCTGGGAGCGAGTAGGGTTCTCATCGACCTCTGGTTCCCAATGCAATTTCACGGCTGAAGCGCCCGCGGCCGAGAGCACGGCGCGTTTCTCTTCGAATACGCTCTGAATCACGGGGGCAATGTCGACCACTGTAGCGGGCTCCGTCGAAGGTTCGAAAAGGCTCGTCTCGTCGGTCCTTGCATTCGACAGCCGGAGTTTTCGCTCTTTTTCCATCAGACTTTTCGCGATATCGCGCACTCTCGCCACCGAATTAACGGCCAGCGCCCGCTTCGCCTCCGGCAGCATGGAGATGTCGTCCAGAGCAACGTTTAAAGCCATGATTGGCGATCTCAGATCGTGGGCAACCTGGGCCGCAAACTGTCCCAACGCATTGGAACGAGCCGCCTCAACTTCCTTTGCTTGCGCACATGAAAGCGCCGTTAGAATTTCTTCCAAACGGGATAAAATGCCGACCATTCCATCCGCGGGTTTGGTTTTTATTCCCGCAGATTGAAAGAACTTGGAAAGCTTTGTGACCGACGCCGCCTCCAGAAGAGAGATCATGCGCACCGACAACAGAGCGACCAATACGTATAGGAGGGCCAACGTGGCGTAGATTGAGAAGGGAGAGCGAAACGGTCTGCACATTAAAACTTTGATGTGTGACAGATCACGGTTGCGAATGACGTCAATGGCACCGGATCGGCAGTGACCATCTTTTGGTTTGTCCCCCGCACTAAAAAGTGCGGCTCCCTCAGAAATTTCCAAATACAAATTTGAAAAATCGCGCCCCACGCCTTCAACGAATGATCGGTAGTCACCCCGGTTCAAATCTGCGAGGCGAGAGCGAGTCAAGGTTTCCCATTGCGAATCGATAAGGCGCTGATTTTCTGTGGCCGAAAAACGGACAAACCAAAAGGCCGTTGCCGCAAAAATGGTTAGGCTTACCGCATTCAAGATCAGCCACGCACGCCCCGGCGGGAAAATCCTTGGCTCGCCCCGTTTTTTTGTTAACGCATCGCGCATTTCGCCCATGGGAGTATCGAAACCACGAAGTTTTATCCAATGTTTTTAACATTTTCCAGGAATGACAGGCTAACTGGTTGAATAAATTGACATTGATCAAAATAGACGCTATGCGTTAATTTTAACCGATAAAAGGACCTTTGTTATGAGAAAGATTGTCGCCGTAGTCGTGTTTATCCTTAGCGTTCCGTCCGTATTTGCTCAAAACGTTAAGACCCTTCTCGCCGTAGAGTTCCAAGACGCCGTCAGTGCCGATGAAGCGTCCAACCGTAATAATTAAGGGAAAGATTCCAAAACGAGATGGCAAAGCGAAAAACAGTCTACCTTGCCCTGCTCATTTTTCTTTTCTCAACGCTCGGTGGGGGAACGAAAAATTCGGCAGACAAAAGACTCCGCGTTTTTTTTCCCTTTAAGCACCTCAAGGCCGATTCGACGATTATCGACCCGTCGAACACGGCGAGCGTGTACGAATATTACCTACTTGAGAACTTAGGCGCCGGCTTAGTCCGCGACGACGTTTCGGACGTACGTGGCTACACCGGTTTGTTGGCCAGCCATTGGGAGCAGCTTTCGCCTAAACACTGGGCATTCGTCCTAAAAAACGGACTGAAATGGAGCGATGGTTCCGACATAACCAGCGAACAGATTCGTAGCCACTTTGAGATCCTAAAGCACAGGCCGAGTCGCCACTTACTGAACCTGAAGAATCTCGATAGGGTCAAGTACGATCCGACGAAAAACACGCTCCATTTTCACTTCAAAAAGATCACGAACGTGAGCTTGTTGCACGAGCTCTCCTTGGCCGATGCGGTTCTAATTGACCACACGAATAAGACGCCCAACTGGAAAGTCACCTCCGGGCACTACTCCGTTGAGGACTATAATCCTGGCGCTAAGACGCTTGATCTACGAATCAACCCAAACTGCCCTGGCTTTCAAAGTGATAGCCCGGCAAGAGTTCAGTTGTTTGACGTAACCCCTTCCAACGATACGTCTAAATTATTCTCCGATGTCGAAACCGATATTTATTCCATCAACGACCTCCCCCTTTCCCCGGAAAGGAAGGCGCTGATACTGAGAGCCCCTCAACATCTTTTGGGCCAACCTAGCCTTTTATTTTTTTGGAAGTTCAATCCAACCCATCCACTCGTGGGAGACCTGAATGCGCGTCGAGAGTTAGCCGATATCATTGCTCAGTCTTTCAAAGGCCTGCGCATTGGCGATGAGGTAAGTTACTACGCCCAGCTTGTTCCACCCGGCTACCAAGGCACGGTTCCAAAGTTCGAATTCCCTAGAGCCAAAACATCTGCGCTGAAGGGTAAGAGAATTTTTTTGCGGTTTCGACCGGCATTTCAGTACTTAACCCGCGAGATTGAAAAGCTGAAGGCATTGGCCAAGGAACGAAGTATTGACCTTAAGTTAGCATTCGATGCTTTCACCGCGAACGAAGTAGCTGATGCTAGTGAGTTTGCACGAGTACAGGGATTTAAGGGCAATCAGAAAGACTCCATTGGAAGTTGGAGTTTCCTTTATACTAAGGACAAAGGCGACCTGAGTCCTTTCTTGACGCAAGCTAAATCACTCATCGATAAGGCCCTCGTCGCAGAGAGTGAAAATAACAAAGTTGCCGCGCTGAGCGACCTCCATCGATTTAGCTTGGAGAATGCTTTCGCAGTACCTTTCGTTGTTTATAAAGAACACATCATGACCAGCAACCGCGTGGATCTTGGTTACTGGAATCGATTCGACCTGAGGCTCCGTTTTTATGATGTCCGATGGAAGCCATAGTCGCCCTGGCGTTTTCTCGCCTCCAATAGAATCTTGGTGTCCAAGCCTTTCTTTTTTGCGTTCGGGCTCGAATAAGTTCAACAACAATGGAGCGGAAGAACCAATTTCGTGGGCCTTTTCGCGCCGCCGAACCTCGCTTTTTCAAGAGTTGGTCGAATGTCGTATTCAAGGCTTTGGCCTAAGCGCCTCGGGGTTTGGCCAACATCGCTCGCTCTTTCTAGCGATGACCATTGCGTTCGCGGAAGGTTGGGAACGACTCTGGCACGAGCGGACTAAAGCAGGACAGATCGAGCTGTCGTTTTCCGTTTCGTCGACTAATGGCTTTGCTGCAGGGTTAAATGCTTCTACTGCCGGAGTTACTTCCAGACTCGAGCTTATCGAAAGGGCGGCCGTACAATTAATTTGGACCGCCCGTAGTGGAACGGCGGAAGTTGCCGCCCAGACGCTTAAGGACTTTTTTTTGCGGTGGCAGCTGAAACAAACCGGTTGGCTAGCTGAAATTAGAAAGATCGAATTAACGGATTTCGGGACTGTCCTGATCGGGTTTGCCCGTCATCCGACTAAGGGAACTGTATTCGATTCGATACACGGTTCTAGTAGCCGGGAACCTCAGCGAAAGTTGCTAGGATCATTATTACGAATGGCGACGACCGAGTGCGAACCTGTTGCCGATCTCCCTTTTAAAAGCGGACCGCTTGGACACGCCAGCTTTTATCGTAGTGGTGCTAAAAATGGCGCATTCGATTTCCTACTCCGACCACCAAGTGGTCCCCTTGGGCTTCCCAATCCATCAGCCTTATCGACAATGACTTTGGTGGAATCCTCGAACTTTCCTGCAGTCGCGGTATCTCAACACCCCGACTGGCCCAAGCTCACTTGGGGCACCCAATCCATCGACGGATCGAACCCCTGGCCCCATCCTATCGCCTAAATGATCCTAGGGTCACAGGTCAGCGAACCGCGGTTGACATACATGTATGGTAGTTTAGAGTTTTAGGAATGGATCGGAAAAAGATCTCGACCACGGTGTACATCACCCAAGACCAAAATAATCTTTTGAAGCAGTTAAATCAAAAGACGAAGGTTCCCATTGCGGAGTACATCCGCGAAGGCATTGATCTTGTTTTGGAACGCTACCGGGATCACCTTCCGGGCCAGCTATCCTTGCTCGGAGAGAGCAAAGAGTCCGACAGCAGCACCAAATCCGGCCGCCGTCTGCCACTCGATAATTAACCGGACGCGGAATGGAAGTTTGTTGTTGTGACTGACCCGAAACGGATTCGAAATTTCTGCATCATCGCCCATATCGACCACGGTAAATCGACCCTGGCCGATCGGCTGCTCGAGATAACCGGCGCGCTGACTTCGCGTGAGATGAAATCACAGTACATGGACCAGCTCGACATTGAGCGCGAGCGCGGGATCACCATCAAAGCGCAGACTGCGCGTCTAAACTTTACCGCCAAGGATGGCAAAGACTACGTGTTGAACCTGATCGACACCCCGGGGCACGTGGACTTCGTTTACGAAGTATCGCGCAGCCTAGCCGCCTGCGAAGGCGCCATCGTGGTGGTCGACGCCTCCCAGGGAGTAGAGGCCCAGACGCTAGCGAACGTTTACCTGGCGATCGACAACAATCTCGAGCTCGTTCCCGTGCTCAATAAGATCGACTTGCCCGGGGCAGACGTCGAGAACACCAAGAAAGAAATTGAAGAGATCGTTGGCATCTCCACCGAGAAGTCGGTAGCGATCAGCGCCAAGGAAGGCACCAACATCCGGCAGGTGCTGGAGCACGTGGTGGAGTTTCTACCCCATCCCGAAGGAGATCCGAACAAGCCGCTGCAGGCGCTGATTTTCGACGCCTGGTTCGACGAGTACCAAGGCGTGATCTTTTTGCTGCGGGTCGTGCACGGAAGCTTGAAGCCAGGCGACAAGGTTCGCATGATGCATTCCAAGACCGAGCACGTGGTGCTGAAGCTCGGCGTATTCACCCCGCAAGGCAAAGAAGTGTCCAGCCTCGGCGTGGGCGAAGTCGGCTACGTCATGGCCAACATCAAGAACCTGCGCGACGTGAAGATCGGTGACACCGTCACCAACGCCAAAGAGCCGATACATGAGCCGCTGTCCGGCTTCAAAGAAGTTAAGCCGATGGTGTTCGCGGGTCTTTACCCGACGCTGGCCGAAGGTTACGAGAATTTAAAGACTGCCCTAGGCAAATTAACGTTGAACGACAGCGCCTTCACCTTCGAGGCGGAGAGCTCGGACGCGTTGGGCTTCGGTTTCCGCTGTGGTTTCTTGGGGCTTTTGCACATGGAAATTGTGCAGGAACGCCTCGAGCGCGAGTTCAACGTGAACCTCGTCACGACCGCACCAACCGTGGTCTACAAGGTCACGGACGTACGCGGCGTAGTAACTCAGGTATACAACCCGTCGCAGTTGCCTCCGCAGAATCAGATCGCGGTCATCGAGGAGCCAATCGTACACATCACGATTCACACCCCGGAAGAGTTCCTAGGTAACCTCATCAAGCTTTGCGAAGAGCGGCGTGGGGTACAGACGAAGTTGCACTACTTCAGTCCAAAGCGGATCCTGCTGGAGTACGATCTTCCGTTCAACGAAGTAGTGCTGAACTTTTACGACCGTTTAAAATCATGCAGCAAGGGCTACGCGAGCCTGGATTACGAGATTGTTCGTTTTCAGCCGGGAGACCTGGTTAAGCTCGATCTTCTCGTTAACGGCGATCCCGTCGATGCTTTGAGCTGGATTGTTCACAAAGACAAAGCCTATTTTCGCGGACGCGAGCTAACGATCAAAATGAAGGAGCTCATCGAACGGCAGATGTTCGAGGTTATCATTCAAGCGGCTATTGGCGGTAAGATCATCGCCAAAACCCGCATCGCGCCCATAAGTAAAAACGTTTTGGCCAAGTGTTATGGCGGCGACATCTCGCGTAAGCGTAAGCTGCTCGAGAAGCAAAAAGAGGGTAAGAAGCGGATGAAATCCGTTGGCTCGGTGGAGATTCCACAGGAAGCTTTTCTGGCCGCCCTTTCTATCGATGATTAACTATTTGGGGAGGCCCGCACGGTGCGAGAAAAAGTCCGTTATCTAATCGGAGCCTTTCTTCTCGCCACGCTGGTAGCTCTCTCCGCCCGTTTTCTGTTCATCGAGAACTTCCGCGTGTCTTCGGACTCCATGCGGCCCAATTTACTGGCAGGGGATCTCTTGCTGGTTTCGAAGTTCAATTACGCCCTGCGGATCCCGTTTACTTCGATCGAGTTCTACCGCTTTCGCAATCCGTCGCCCGGCGAGATCGTACTGTTCACGTTGCCCGAATTCGGCATGGATACCTACGTCAAACGGGTCATCGCGCTGGAGGGTGATACGGTGCAAATCAAAAACGGTGTGCTAACCGTGAACGAAAAAACCGCCCGCTACGAATCGGTGGCGGGTTCGGAGACGTTGAAAAAAGAAACGCTCGATACTCAAGCGGAGCGAATCGTTCAGCCGGGCGAGGCCAAAGGGGACTACGGTCCCGCCAAAGTGCCGCGCGGTCACTTCTTCGTGCTGGGCGATAATCGCGGCGAAAGTGTCGACAGCCGCAAGTGGGGGCCCGTTCCGCTATCCTACCTGCGTGGCAAAGCTTGGTTCGTCTGGATGTCTTTGGCTAAGGGCGGCCACGCCCGTTACGTTAGCCGGTGAATTTAATGTCCCACTCGGTTCCCGTTGGGGAATCGAGAAGGAGGACGCCTTGGGCAAGCAGCTCGTCGCGGATCTTGTCCGACTTAGCCCAGTCTTTTGCGGCGCGCGCGGCCGTACGTTCCAAAATCATTTTTTCAACATTCTCCGTGGACAAGCTCCGTTCTCCGAGAACCCGGCCGCGAAGCTCCTTCAGAAAGGCCGCGGGATCCGCGCCGAACAGATTTAGCACCCCGGCCAGCTTCTGCAGGTTATCCATAAACACCTGCGCCAGATCTCCCGCTTTAGCAGTGCCTTTGAATCCCTTTTTCTCTAGGAAATTATTCAGCGCACGTACGTAGTCGAAGATCAGCGCGAACACGCGGGGCGTGTTGAAATCGTCGTCCAATGCCTGCCGCCACGCCGGCTCGAACTCTTTCCCCAGCTTTTCCAACGTCTGCTCTTCTGGATTGGAAGGCGCGCCGCCGAACACGGAGGCCATGGTGCGCGCCCGAAGAATCGCCGAGTAAACACGGTGTAATCCCATTTGGCTGTCCCGAATGGTCTTGTCCGAAAAATCGATGGGCGATCGGTAGTGGCCCGACAGCAATAGGAACCTCAGCGTTTCTGGCCCGTACTGCTTCATGAAGTCGCGATTCAAAACGATGTTGCCGATCGACTTCGACATCTTCTCGTTGTTCATCGACAGCAAATTGTTGTGCATCCAGTACCGGACATACGGCTTCTTAGTAAACGCTTCCGACTGCGCAATCTCATTCTCGTGGTGCGGATGGCACAAATCCAAACCGCCGCCGTGAATATCGAACGTCTCACCTAAATGTTCCAACGACATCGCGGAGCACTCGATGTGCCAGCCCGGGCGACCCTTGCCCCACGGACTATCCCACGCGGGCTCGTCGGCCTGCTTCTGCGGCTTCCACAGACTGAAATCCAAAGGGTCCTGCTTTTTTTCGTCCGCTTCGATGCGTACGCCGACGCGCAGATCGTCGATCTTCTTGCCCGAGAGCTTTCCGTACTCGGGAAACTTGCGGACCGAGTAAAGCACTTCGCCATCGGGGGTAACGTAAGCGGCACCGTTAGCGACCAGCCCCTTCACCATCTCGATGATCTGGGGAATGTGCTCGGTAACTTTAGGCGCGACCGTAGGAATGCGAATCCCCAGCTGGCCCATGTCTTCGCGGTATTCCTGGATGTACTTCTCCGAGACGACGAGCGCGTCCAGCTTCTGTTCGCGCGCGCGGTTGATGATCTTGTCATCGACGTCGGTGTAGTTGCTGACGAACTTCACCTCATAGCCGGAGTACTCCAAAAACTTTCGGACCACGTCGAAGAAAACCGGAGGACGGGCATTCCCCACGTGGGTGAGGTTGTAGACGGTGGGGCCACAGAGGTACATGCGGACTTTACCCGCTTCGATGGGATGAAATGGTTCGCGTTTCCGGGTCAGCGTATTGTAAATTTCTAAAGCCATTAGTGTTTTATGGAACGAACCACCACGAGGGCCTGGCAGGCAACCGCTTTTTTCTCGCCGATGGGTCCGAGACCTTCCATGGTCTTAGCTTTCAAACTGACCGCGGTCATTTCGAGCCCCAGGGCCCGGCACAAATTCTGGCGAATAGAATCAGAAACCGGCGCAATCTTTGGCTCTTCCGCGAACAGATTTAGGTCTATCTGTTCGACCTTCCAGCCCAGTCGCTTCACTTCCAAAAGGGCGGCCTGCAAAAAGTCCAGACTGTTGCGCCCTTTATTAACGGGATCTTGGTCCGAAAACCATTGGCCGATATCGCCCAAGGCGAGGCTGCCCAGTAACGCGTCGGTGATGGAATGCAAAATCACGTCGCCGTCGGAATGCGCGATCGTCTTAAATTTGCAGGGAACGGAGACCCCCCCGAGTATGAGGGAACCTTCGTTTTCTATAGGAACTAAACGGTGGATGTCGTATCCGATGCCGAATCGCATTTTTCCTCGGTTTCACGAAGCTGGATGAACTGCTTGAGTGCCGCCAGCTCGAATTCGTAGGTGAGTTTGATGTTTCTCAAATCGCCTTCGAAAGCGCCTACGGGAATGCCGTAGTACTCGCACAATGAGGCGTCGTCGGTAAACTGCAGTTCCGGATTCTGCCGAACTTTGTCGGAAAGACTGCGAATCACCGTAAACTCGAAAATCTGCGGCGTCTGCACGCGGTGGATCACCTGGCGATCCAAAGTTTCGACCACGCGTTCCTGTTCGATCCGCTTCAGCGTTTCGACCACCGGAACCACGGGCACCCAGGCACCGTAAGACCGATCCACCAAACACGCTCGAACCCGCTCCATGAAAGGGGCGGAAAGGTACGGACGGCAGGAATCGTGAATCAGCACGCGATCGGGAATGGGGTTCAAGGCCTCCACCGCTTCTAGCGCTAAGAACGAGCTTTCTTGCCGACTTTCCCCACCGGCGATTACCCGGATCACGGTCGATTTCGGCGGCACCACGTAGGTGTCCAGCAGCTCTTCCGTCTGGCCAATCAAAGCTTTGGGGGTGGTGAGGATGATCTGCCGGAAGCAGTTCAGCGCCAACATCGATCGCAACGCGTGCACGAAGACCGGCGCGTTGCCCAGCATTTGGAACTGTTTGGGTTCGCTCTCGGGTTTAGCCGTAGCGGACAAGGCAAATCGCGAACCGGTTCCACCACCCAATAAAATGGCATCCATGGTTAGCATGTAAATGCCCGCCGATTATGCGTTACGGGAACCGGATTTTCAGGTTCCGAAGATGGCTTCAAGCTCTTTCTCTACCTGTTCTTCCTTAAGGTTCTGAGCCAACGACAACTCTTTTACGAGCAACGTTTTGGCCTGATCGAGCAGCTTACGCTCACCGAAGGAAAGCTCTTTATCGTGCTTCAAGAGGAATAACGCACGCAAAACCTGGGCAATCTCGTGGACCTGACCCGTGTGAATTTTTTCCATGTATTCGCGATAGCGCCGGTTCCACGTCTGGTGGTCAATGTCCGACGGTTCACGATTACGGAGGATCTTATAAACTTCTTCGACCTGGTTCTGCTTGATGATGGGACGCAGACGCGTGGCCGACGTTTCAATGGGAACGAACACCTTCTTAGGCGCGCCATTGTCTTGGATCTCGAGGATATAGAAACGCTGTTTGTTTCCCTTACCGAACTCTCGCTCTTCGATGCCCATGACGACACCCACCCCGTGGGAGAGATGAACCGCGTTATCACCCACTTTGAATTGATGCATACTAACCCCAGGACAAAAGAAATTTTTTGGAGAACTGCTTATACCACGGGTGGGTGGTGAATGCATCTAAAGTTGATGCTTTTTTGACACATCCCTAATGGGCAAGCCGTATATTTTCGTATTTTCGATTAGTTAGGCGCTGTGTTTTTATTGAACATCTCTCGTTGACCGAACGCATTAATTCTTCTACGGTCCAACTGGGCGCCATGCAAATTAATCCGACCACTCCCGTTCCGCTCTATTTAGCGTCAACGTCACCGCGCCGGCGTCAGTTACTCGAAGCATTGGGGCTATCATTCCAAGTGGTTCCGCCCGAAACCGACGAGAAGCACCCGGACGTCCACACGCTTGCGGACATCCTCACGGAGAACGCCGTCGCCAAGGCCCGGGCTGGTTTTCAAGCCGCGGGTGACCAAAAAGGCTTAGCTATCGGCGCCGATACGTTGGTCGCGGTTAACGAAAAGGTACTCGGAAAGCCGAAGAATCCGGCGGATGTCATTTTCATGCTGCACGCCCTTTCCGGGCGTAGCCACACCGTGATGACCGGGGTCGCGCTGGTAACCTCCAAAAAGGTGACCCATTTTGTCGAAACCAGTGAAGTCGTTTTTCGTCCCCTTTCCGATCAAGAGATTGTAGCTTACTCCCGTATCAAGGAACCGTACGACAAGGCCGGAAGTTACGCCGTTCAGGGGGCTAGCTGCGTCTTCATCGAAAAGATCTTGGGCTCGTATACCAACGTGATGGGCTTGCCCACCGAGCGCCTCCTGAAGCAGCTCGAGGCCCATACCGCCATTCCGGTTTTTGAATGGTTTCCAGGACACAAATAATGACGCCATGGCAGCAGATCGCGGACGAAATTCGGCAACACAGCCCGCACCCGGATCGGGTGCAGGTGCTTGGCGCCTGTAAAGCGCAACCGCTGGAAAGGGTCGAGGCCCGCATCGCCGACGGCCTGAATGTGCTTGGCGTGAACTACGTGCAAGAGGGACAGGCGCTGATGAAGCAGCTGCCGCAGTTCAAAGGGGAATGGCACTTCATCGGTGCCATCCAAAGCCGCAAAGCGAAAGAGCTTATCGGCTATAAGTGCGTACAGAGTCTGGACCGTCTTAGCGTGGCGGAAGAGTTGAATCGCCGGCTGCGCGATGAGAACACCGCGATGTCCGTTTTGATCGAAGTGAACATCGGCGGCGAAAATACCAAGGCAGGCATTGCCCCCGAAGATTTGCCAGACTTTCTCTCGCGCCTTTCGCAGCTCTCGTATTTGAAAATTGAAGGGCTGATGGGAATGCCGCCGCCGCTCCAGCCGGTGGAAGAACGCCGTCCGCATTTCAAGAAATTGCGCGAACTCTTTCAGCAGTTCGGCGGCAATGGCCGCTGGCGCCGGCTGTCCATGGGAACCAGCGAAGATTACAAGATCGCGCTCGAAGAAGGTTCCACGCTGATCCGATTGGGCACCGTGCTCTTCGGCGAACGCCCGCCGAAAACCACCTGATTGGCCCGTTAAGGGGCGCGGCTTGGCTTCCCAAATCCGGTCGTGATATTTTTGCCTCATCACTTCTTCTAACGAGGACAAATGAGCGCCAACACTCCGAAGATTTCGCCGGTAGACATCAAAACCAAAGAATTTCGCCGCGTCATGTTGGGTTATGACCCGAAGGAGGTAGTCGAGTTCTTGGAACAGATGGCCAAAACCTTCGAGAAGCAGCAGAAGCACGAACGTGAGCTGTTCGATAAAATCCAAAGCCTAAATGACGAAGTGATCCGCTGGCGCGGCAAAGAGAACGAGATCCAGAAACAACGCGAACGGCTACAGGCTGAAGCGGCGGACATCAAGGAACGCGCCTTGTCGGAGTCGCAAAAAATTTACGCGGAAGTAGAGCAAAAAGCCTCCGAGATCCGCCACAAGACCGAAGCCTGGCTAGAACGAGTGTTGTCGGAAGTGGAAGAGACCGAACGGCGCCGCAATAATTTTGTGACGGCCTTCAAGTCGGCCTTGGACAGCCATTACGAGCTTCTGAAAAAGGAAGATGCCCCGTGGGAATCACTTGGCAATCACTTAGGCAGCCTGCTCAAAGAAGGGCCGAACACTCCTTCGTCCCATTGACGGGGAATCCAGCAGCATCGCGCCAACCGTAGACGTTAGCGGGTGCGAAGATCGAGCGGCAGCAATGCCCCGGCGTCGACCCAACCGGAGAGAGGCTGGGAAATATGGCGCATGGCGCCAGACGTCTCCTCGGTCACGACCAAGATGCCGGGCGGTAGGGAGATGATCTTGTTCTCATCCTTGCCCTCAGCGGTGGTAAACACGCCCAACGGCGCCGGCGAATCGGTAATCGCTACGGGCTTGAGCAACGATCGCGACAGTAATCCGGCGAGCGGCACGATCGCGAATACGGCGGCCAGTGTCCAGAGCGTGCCCTGAATTTTTCCAGCGGGTAGCTGGCGGTACCACAATAGAAAAAAACCCAGACCCAAGCACCAAGCGGCGAGGACCCCGAAGATCACGTTGAGATTGGGGGTGAAGATTAAGTTCAGGTACAGCATCGGCGAGGAGGCAACGCCGTCACGTATGCTCTGCTCACTCTCGATCTGCTGAACTTGGGCCAGGATGGCGAGGGCGGCGAAAGGGTTTTGCTTCAGCTTGGCGCTTTCCATCAGCTGCTGGACGGTTTTGCCGGGTTCCTTCTTTTCCCAATGGGCGAGGGCCAGGTGATAGTGCGCTTCGGAGGACTTCACACCCTGCGCGTCAGCAATACGAATCCACTCGGAGAAAACGCGCACGCGTTCCTCCGGCTTCTGGATTTTCTCCACTTCGATTGCGGAGGTCCAGAGCTGGGATAGCGACGACACCGCGTAAGACTCCGGGCATAGAAATAGGCCGAGAGAAAGTAAGACGGCAAAGCGGCGAACACACGTCGGCATCGAGGGATAGAATAACTTTTCGTGGGCTTCCGGTAAAGGAAGACCGCGAGGAAGTTAGCTTCCCCCAATAACGTGGCTAGATTTTTTTTGGATTGAGCCTACGGTTTAGTAACGGACTTCGTACTTTTCCTCGAGAACTTTGACGAGCAACCGAAGCTCATTCAGGCGCTCTTCCAGCGAACGGTTGTTCGCCTCGAGAAGCTGAATGCGCTCGTCTTTTTCACGAAGCGCACACTCGAAGGCTTCGCTAACCATGCGGATGGCACCATCCACGCTGTTTTCGCTGAGTCTCGAGGTGTTTACTTGAGTTTCCATGGTTAGCCCTTTTTCAGACTCGGTTTCGATTTCCGGCTCTCGGACCATTACCGGCATCGGCCGAGGGGCCGATGACGTCATGGTCGAAAAAACCGGAATGGATCTCAGGCCGGTGGTCGCACCTTCAAAGAAGATGAGATAGCGGCCATTCTCCATACGATAGGTCAACGTATGACTTTTGATTTTGCGTCGGATCGTACTGAGTGAGAGTCCACTTCGAACGGAGTATTCGATGAGGGGAAGCCAGGTTCCGTTACCCTCACCGCGGGCCAGTGAAGGCTGCGACATGAGAGCTCCTATCCGTAATGATACGGGAGAACGGCCATTTCACCTAGACGCGTCACTCCGAATCCTGTGCTAGAATGAATCATTCCCCCAACAACATGCT
>JAYUBV010000246.1:0-6519 GCA_043740655.1 Pseudomonadota bacterium
CACGACCGTGGGCCACCCGGGCTGGAAGGCCCGCCTTGACGCCCACGGCAACGTCGTGGTGGAACGGTGACCGGCCAGGCGGGCACTAGCCTCGACCCGATCACGCTGGTCCTGATCAAGAACGGCCTCCAGAGCCTGAGTGACGAGATGGCCTACACGCTCAGTGCTTCTCCATGAACGGGCCGAAACGTTTCTGAATCGCCGTTTCGGCGTGCTTGGTTTCTTCGCGGATGACCCACACGAGGGCGACGTTTTTGGGCTTAGCTTTTTTGGGCGGGGCGGTCTTCGGGGGCATACCCCTTTATCGGAGATCTAGCCGCGATCCCTGAGGGTTAACCTGTGGTTTTTTTGTAAGAATCTTCGAGCTTCTTGAGGTAGCGGTGCGTCCGCACCTCCAATTTGGTATCGGGCTGAACTTCGCCTTTCACCGCGTCATAGATCTTCTTAGCGGTGTCCTTGTCCGGGATGGCCGCCAGCACGTCGATAAGCAGCGTGGCCGCCCGAATCTTATTGTCGCCGTAGGCCTTCTCGTAGGCTTTGTAGGCGGTAGGGGTGGCGTCTAGGTAGCGCTTGGCACGGTACAGCAGCGAGGCCTGCCAGTAGTGGAAGGTGAACTCGGCGGGGAATTTCTTGGCGTATTCTTCCGCCAGCGCCAGGGCAGCGTCCAATTCCCCGGCTTGCTCCAAGCAGTAGATCCGCTCGATGGTGAAACCACGGGCCACCGCCCCTTTGGGCATTTCGTTAGCCGCTGCGTCGAACAAATTGGCCGCGTCCTTCCACGCGGTCTTCGCTTCTTCACTACGACCGATTTTCGCCAGCAGGTCAGCGCGCATCTGAGCGAGATCGGTGCGGCTCGACCCCACCGCATCTATCGTGGGGTTGACGCTGATCTTGGGAAAATTCTTCAGTACGAGATCGACGAGTTCCGTTTTGGGTTTGAGCTCGCCCTTCAAGCCTTCGAAGCTGCCGAGGTATTCCCCCGCCCAGACGAGCGAGTAGGGCACGTCGGGCATTTCGAGCAAAAGCTTTTCGTAGGTGTTGCGCTTCACGTCGGCGGACTTTTCATTCTCGAGCGCGTACTGGGCGGCGACCTGGTACTCGGCCGACCCCTTAAGGACCTTTGCCTGAATCTTGGCAAAAGCTTCGTTCGCGCACTTCTCTTCTTTGCGTTCGGCGCAGGTAACCGCGCAGCGCATAAGCGAAGGGACGTCGGCAGACACGCAGGCCTTTTTAAAATCCGTGGCCTTCGATTTCTGCACGAGGTCCATGATCCGCAGCATCTCCTTCAGCGTGCGGTAACCAACGACGCGGTAAATCTCTTCGCCCTTATGGTTCGTGAAAATGAGCGTGGGGTAGCCGCCGACCTTGTAGCGGTCTTTGATCTTCCACGACGTCTTAGCATCGGCGTCGACCTTTAACAGTACGAACTGCTTCGCCTTAGTGATAAACCCTTCGGTCTCAAACACCGTTTCGTCCAGCTCATTACAGGGCGGGCACCAGATGCCAAAGAAATCAATCAGCATCGGCTTCTTTGCCCGAGCGGCCTCCTGAAATGCCAGCGATTCATTGTCCCAAAACCCCTTAGCGGCAAAGGCCGGTAGGGAGAAAAGGAGAACGGCAAACAGAAAAAAGGACTTCATAACTATTTTGTACACCGGATGCGGGAAATTTTCACATCGGGAACCATTAAGGTTCCCATCAAGGATTAAGGATTAACGATAAAGGATTAATTGGGCGGTAAGGGACTCGAACCCCTGACCCCTTGGTTCGAAGCCAAGTGCTCTATCCAGCTGAGCTAACCGCCCTCGGAAATCATCGGGAAAGATGTGAAATTCTTACCCGGTGGGGGGGCAGCCGCCAAGCCTTAATCCTTCACTAAGCAGCACGCTGCGTAGCCGTGGCCGTCAGCTCGACCACGTCGATTTTCTCGGCTTCGATTACCGTTTGGTAGGCGAACAGACGCGGCCATACTAAGACGAGCCCTTGGTAAACGTGATCGACCGCCTTCACGAGGAGGCTCTTGCCGGTGGAACGGAACAGCAGCTCGAACGGGAGGTTGGTGTAGGTCTTTTTAATAACACGGTAGCCGTTACAGGCAATCAGGTGCTCAAAAGTGTCGATGGTGTAGAGGTGAACGTGCGTCTCATCCAGAATGCCACGCGCCCCGTAGTTGAAACGGCCCATCAGCAGACTCAAGCGGTAAAACCAAATCGCGACGTTACCGGTGGAGACTACCAAACGGCCGCCAGGTTTTAATGCCTTGCGCGTCTCCGCCAGTAGTTCTTCCGGATTGCGCACGTGCTCGATGACGTCAGCAAGTAGCACGAAGTCAAAAGTACGCGAAGATTTCCACTCGCCCAACCGCTCGAGATCAGCTTGGTGGTACTCTTCTAGTCCGTTCCACACGATGGCTCGTGGCTGCACGTCCACGCCGACCACCCGGCACTGTTTCTCGGAAAGTTTTTCCGCCAGAAGACCGCGACCACAACCTACGTCCAGCACGGAGCTACCCGAATGAACCCGTTCGAGAATTCGGCCGTGCGAACTATATGGGCTGGTTTTTAACTGGTAACGCAACCCCGGGTTCACATTAAATTTCGGATCGAAGACGATACGCAGCTGATGCATCCGGTAGCGGACTACTGCCAAACAGATGCTGATTGCGTACTTCATACCTTCGACACGACAAATTTCTTTGCCGTAGTACGTAGGAATCGAAACCTCGTGCGGCACCACTCCTAGCGCGCGGCACTGGATGATGATCTCCGTGTCGAATGGGAAGCCGTCGGCATTCGCTAGGTAGGGAATGCGTTCCAGCACCTTCGTAGAATAGAGGCGATAGCCCGAGTGAAATTCGGTCAGGTTGAGGCCGAGTAGCAAATTCTCAAAATGAGTCGGCACCGCATTACCGACCCACTTGTAAAAGGGCATTCCACCCCGAAGCGCGAGCCAGCGATCCATCATGCGGGAGCCGAAAACTACTTCCTTTTTCCGTTCGACCGCTTCAAAAATCAGATCGGGTAAAAACTCAGGTGCGTACTGGCCATCGCCGTGCAGAAGCACTACGTAGTCCATGCCTTTTTTACGAGCATACTCAAACCCGATCTTTTGATTGCCTCCGTAGCCCACATTTTTATCGTTGCGGTAGGCACGTAGTTTCTTAGCCCATTCCGGCGCCCCTTCCATCCGCTGGGCCAGCGCGAACGTATCGTCGGTACTGAAATCATCGAACACAAAAATCTCTTCGATTACTTCGAGGGCAGCGGGCGGAATTCGTTTCAGTGTTTCCACCAGCAACTGGGACGCATTGTAGGAAACGATGAGAATGCCGACTTTGGGAAACGTTCCCCCTTCGCGCGCCTTGAGTTCACGCAACTGGTTTAGTTTGCGCCAGTCAATTGGATGGCGGAAACCCGCCTCGATCTTGGCCGAGGCGTCGCCGATGCGTCGATACACCGACTGAGCGGCGCGGGCGAACTTGATCGCGAGATACCCGCGACCGAAACGAATCGCCGACAAAGTTCCGAGCAAGGCAAAACTAAATAATGTCGTCAGCAATACGGCGAGCCGCTTCCCGTAGAAAGCGACTCCAGGTAGGAATATTCCAGAATTGGAGTCGGCGCCAATCCAGTTCACCAGCAGGAGGACTGCGGCCCCCATGCCCATCGCAAGATGGGTAAGCCGGCGGTGGTTCAAACCCATCTGGCCCATTAGCTCTAGCGCAACGACCAGCGCACCGGCGGAGCACCCGATGAGGTAACGAATCTGTTGCGATTGGCCGCCCCACCAGGCAGCGTGCGCCACGTGAATCACCAGGACTCCGCCCATCCAGACCAGCGCCGCTCGCGAAGTCCACGAGAGACGACGCCAGAATAAGAGGCCGCTTCCGAATACCATCAACCAGTGGGGCAGGTACCAGACCAATCCATTGTGCCTAGTAAAGAAAACCCGCCCCCAAGACTCGACGTCCATTTTTGCGAAGAGGTGCGACAGTAAAATGCCGTGGTAGCCGGCAACGAGGCCGATACGCGCGACAAAGAATACTGATGCGGCGATTACCACCACACTGGCAACGATCACGGACTTGGGCAACCTCTTAGCTCCCCGACTGTCCCACATTCCCCCTAGTAGCATCAGGGCGATGGGGGCATCGTGGAGGCGAATGCTCGCGGCGAGTATTACGCCGGCAGCCGCAATCCAGAACTGCCGCTTTACGATCATCCAGACGGTAAAGACGCACACCAGCCATTCCGCCGAATGCGACAATAGATTTTCACGTACGGCGTACTGCAGGACCGGAACGCTGAATAGAAAAATGACCGGCCACCAATTGCTCTTGGCAAACTGAACCTGTTTGCCCCGGTACTCGGACCAAATACCAAAAATACAGTATAGGGAGATTCCCCAGAACAGAAAAGACATCACGCCAGCCAACGCCCGTAAACAAGACTCGTCGTACCCGCCGCCCTCGAATGCCCATCGTGCGCGAAAAAACACGAAGAACGTCAGCACAATGATCAACGGATACGCGCCGGTCAAAACCAGCTTGCGGTAGTCCCGAGCTAGTCCGCATTGTGTGGTGGGTTTCATAGTGCGTTCACAATTCGTCGACACTTTTCCGTAGTTTCATGAAACGTTATTTTTACACTGCGAGTCAGATCTCATAATTCCTCGAAAGAGTTCCGATAACTTGAATGTAGGTTCATCCCCGCCGCAGGGCGGAATAAAGGCTTAGGGGGAACGTTGAAAAACGTGGTTCACGCGCAGGGCGTCTGCAAGACGTACAAAATGGGTAAGCACGACGTCGCGGCTTTAAAGAACGTCGATCTTACCATCTACGAGGGCGAATTCATGGCGCTGGCCGGCACGTCCGGAAGCGGCAAGACGACTTTCCTAAACCTCCTCGGCTGTCTTGACCGCCCCAGCCGCGGCGAAATTTTTATCGATGGCATCGCCATTAACCCGCTTAGCAACGCGAAGCTGTCCCGGCTTCGCGCAAAAAAAATCGGCTACGTCTTTCAGAACTTCAACTTGATTCCCACTCTAACCGCTTTGGAAAACGTGGAGTATCCCCTACACCTACTACCGGATTCGCCGAAAAACCGTTCCGAGATGGCCAGGGCCGCCCTCGAGCAGGTTGGCCTTGGCAAACTTACTCACCACCGTCCCAGCCAGCTGAGCGGCGGCCAGCAACAGCGCGTAGCCATCGCCCGAGCGATCGTGAAAAAACCGGCGCTCGTCCTCGCTGACGAACCGACGGCCAGTCTCGATCGCAAAACGGCGACCGAAGTTTTGAACTTGATGAAGGACCTAAATCGCGAGCACGGAATCACTTTCGTTTTATCGAGTCACGATTCGCTCGTGCTGGACATTGCCCCGCGAGTTTTCACGCTTATCGACGGCCAGGTTGCCAGCGACAGCCGCAAAGAGAATGAAGTCGACGACGTCGAGGAGCTGAAAAATGTGGCTTAGACTGAAACTCGCCTTCCGCAACACTTTTCGCAACGTGCGCCGGACGGCGCTCAACGTTTTAATGATCGCCGGTGGCGTCTGCACGATGCTGTTATTCGAAGGACTCGTCCACCGGATGGTGATTGGTCTACGCGAAACTACGATTAAGACGCAAACGGGCCACCTTCAGATCGCCAAGGAAAAGTATTGGAGCAAGACGTCAAAGAGCCCCAAAGAAAATCTGATTACGAATTACGAAACGTGGATCAAGAATATTAAAAAGAACCGTCACGTGACCTACGCGACAGGCCGCCTGACGTTTTTTTGCTTGATTACGCGCGGAGACCGCTCGCTGAGCGCACAGGGCATCAGCTTCGACCCGCAGGCCGAGGCGCGGCGCCTTAAGTCCTTTACGTTCATCTCGGGCCACGGCCTAAATCCCAAGCGCCAATTCGAAGTCGCGGTGGGGTCGGGGCTCGCCAAAAAACTGAATATCAAAGCCGGTCAGCAGGTCGTACTGATGGGCCAGACCTACGACGGTGTCGTGAACGCGCTGGAAATGAAAGTCAGCGGTATTTTCCAAACCGCCATTTCCGAATTCGACGACAACTCCTTTATCGTCCCGCTCATCTCAGCGCAGACCCTGCTCGATACTAAAGGTGTAGAGCAAATCGTGGTCGGCCTAGATAACACGTCGTCTACATCGACCGTAAAGAACGAATTGACTCGCCGTTTAGGCCTGGCCAGCGTGGGCATATCGATCCGCTCTTGGTACTGGCTAGCTACGCTCTACCGGCAGGTGTCCGAGTTCAACCGGGTACAAAACGTGGCGTTCAAATTCATCATCATGTCGCTCATTCTTTTAAGCATCATGAACACGATTGGAAACTCGATCGCGGAACGCACCGCGGAAATCGGAACCGTGCGGGCGATGGGCGAAATGCCCTCAAGTTTGATTCTACAGTTTCTGATGGAAGGCTTGATTCTCGGTATCTTGGGCGCCGGAGCGGGAATTTTGCTCGGCTCGGTGGCGGGCCAAGCCATCAACGCGCTGAAGATCCCCGTGGT
>JAYUBV010000247.1:0-1922 GCA_043740655.1 Pseudomonadota bacterium
CTTGTCGTCCTTGAGCCGGATGTTGTAGCGGGGCCGGTGCTTCTTGATCAGATTGCACTCGAGCAGCAGCGCCTCAAGTTCGGTGTTGGTCACCGTAAATTCGACCGAGGCGATCTTCTTCACCAGCACTTTGGTCTTGGGCGTTTGGGCGTCCAGCTGCTGAAAGTAGCTGCGGATTCGGTTGCGGAGGTTCTTGGCTTTCCCCACGTACAGAATGCGCTTGGCCGCGTCGCGCATGATGTAGATGCCGGGCTGGGTGGGCCAACCTTTCACTTCTTCGGCGATTTGTAAGAACGTCGGGTTCATAACCTCAGGGCATCCTACTCTTTAAGTGCTCGGTATTGCACGCCGTTCCCGTATTTAACCCGCTTGCCTCATGCCGGGCGCAGCGGCCAATTCCAGACTCTGACACGTCTATTGCGCTCCGACGGGGCTTTTGGTAATCATTTCGGGCTTATAAATTCACACGCCCCCAACATAACTCTGGTCCCGAAGTAGTTTCAGGGCCCAGGGGGCGGCGGAATAACCGGAGAAAACATGCCTGACATTTCCATGAAAAACATGCTCGAGGCTGGCGTCCACTTTGGACATCAGACCCACCGCTGGAACCCCAAGATGAAGCAATTCATCTACGGACCGCGCAACGGCATTTACATCATCGACCTCGAAAAAACCGTAAAGCTCGCTAAAGACGCCACCACGTTCATGAAGAACGTCGTCGCCGACGGCGGCAAAGTTCTTTTCGTAGCGACGAAAAAACAAGCTCAATTGATTTGCAAAGAAGCGGCCGCACGCGCGGGTATGCCCTACGTGACGGAACGCTGGCTGGGCGGAACGCTCACCAATTTCGCCACCATTCGTCGCGGATGCGAACGTTTGGACGAGTTGGACAAAATGCGTGAAGACGGCACCTACGAACTTCTGCCGAAGAAAGAGACCGTGGTTTTGGAACGTAAGCGCAAGAAGCTCGATGCTTCCTTGGGCGGCGTTCGCCACATGCGCTCGCTTCCGGCGGCGCTGTTCGTAGTCGATCCCGAGAGCGAACGCATCTCGGTGAAAGAAGCGAACCGTCTCGGAATTCCCGTCGTGGCGATCGTCGACACGAACTGTGATCCTGACCTCATCGATTACGTCGTTCCGGGTAACGACGACGCGCTGAAGTCGGTCACGCTTTTTGTGAACCTCGCGGCCGACTCGTGCCTCGAAGGCGCGGCGGTGTTCGAACAACGCGCCCGTGCTTCGCAGTCGCAGGTCCCCGGTGGACAGCAAGCGGAGAAACCGGAACCGGCGAAAGCCGCTGGCCCGGTCGTCGAACGCATTGCTAAAAAGCAGCAGGTTCGTAACATCCCGACCGATATCGACTACAAAGTCGACAAAGGCTTGGTTGATGTGGAAGAGCCGGCCGACGCTCCGATAACACCTGTAGCTCCGGTGATTCCGGCTAAGCCCGAAGACAAGTAATCCTATTTCGGCGGGCCGCATCTCTGGTGCGGCCCGCCCATTTTCCCCTAAGAATTTTTAAGGAGTAGTCATGGCAGAAGCCAATTTAGTAAAAGAGCTCCGCGAACGTACCGGCGCGGGCATGATGGATTGCAAGAAAGCACTCGTCCAAGTCGGTAACGACATCGAGAAAGCTATCGTTTATTTGCGCGAAAAGGGTATTGCCGGCGCCGCTAAGAAGGCCGGACGCACCGCCAATGACGGCCGCGTGCACTCGTACATCCACGGCACGGGCAGAATTGGCGTACTGGTCGAGATCAACTGCGAGACCGACTTTGTCGCCCGTACCGACGACTTCATCACCTTTACGAACGATGTAGCGATGCACATCGCCGCCGCCAATCCGCGTTACTTGAACAAGGAAGAAGTTCCGCAGGGTGACATCGAAGGCGAAAAAGCGATCCTCCGCGCCCAGGCCGAAG
>JAYUBV010000248.1:0-6492 GCA_043740655.1 Pseudomonadota bacterium
CTCGACTGGCGTCGTAAGTTACGCCAGGCCGCGATTGATCACGCTAAGAACGGCGGTAAAGAGGACGATATCCCTGAGGAAGTGAAGAAAATTCTGGCAACGCCTACCGCCGGATTTGGCATCGGCGAATTCAGCGGTTCCGCCATGTTTGGTGCCTACAGCTCCGAAGCCAAGGCCGTCCGGAAGTTCTTCGACGAGCAGGCGGAAGCCTTTAAAAAGTTGGAAGCGTTGGGTCTGACCCGCAACGCGCTCGGAGCGAGTCCTCCCGATTTTTCGGGATTTAAAGTTCCTCCCGGTACGCTAATGCAGCAATTAGAACTTAAGCTATTGTTGCGTGAAGCCTCGCGTTTTCTACACGCCACGCCCTTCATGAAACCGTTCGATAAAGAAGGGTGGGAGAAACACCCGTTGGCGGATCTCGTTTGGGAACAGTTCCGCGGGCAGACTCTGGATAAATGGGCAGCCGAAGGGCGCTTCATGGCGATGCCTTTAAACGCCCAGACCGTGGCGCACGTTCGGTATAACAAGGAAGAGAAAGACTTTTTCTTCGTCTTTGAAAACAAGGATACCGCGCAGGAACGCGGGCAGAAATCGGTGGACGCGGCCCAGACGGTTTTGGCCGACAAGGAGCTTTTCCTCGATCTGCGGGGCTCCGAACAGCACATGCTCGACGTTTTCCGCGCTTGGGATACGACGGGTCATAAAGCGAAGGCGAAAGGGGCCATCGATGGCAAGTTCAAGACGATCGAAAATGCGATCTCTAACCTCGACGATCTTGACGGACTCCAGTTCAAGTTAGACGGCAACAAGCGGACCGGCGTCGCGCTGGCGGCCCATCTGGAATCCGAGCGCGAACTAGGCGTCCGCAGCGAGCTTTCCGACACGCTGGCCAACATGGAGTCGGACTACAACTGGAAAATAGGCAGCTACGCGTTGATGGCCGCTACGGTGGCCCTCACGGTGGCCACGGCGGGGGCCGGAACCCCCGCGCTCATTGCCGCCATCAATGCCGGTGCCCACGGCGCGATGGTCGTTAACGGCCTGCACCTGGTCAGCCACGGCATGAACGACATTGCCTACGTGGCTGGATCGACGACCTTCTACGACAAGCATTCCAACTGGACGGACACGGGCCAGGGCAACTTACTGTCGACGGGACTCTTCTTCCTAGGGTCCGCCGGCGGCTCGGCGCTGATGGGATTCGGTAATCGGGCGGCGGCGGTGGTGCAGAATGCTCGCGCGGCGCAGACGACGATGACCGAAGTCAATGAGGCTTACACGGCCGTTCGCGGCATGCGGGCTATGGGAGTAGCGGCGGAAGGCACACCCCAGGCGGCTTTGCTCATGAAGGTAGGCGGTAAGCCCACCCTCGATGCGGCCATGGGCGAGGTAGCCCTTTCGCTCGGCGCTCGCGGCACGGTACTCACCGCGGCGGCGGCCCGCCCGACGCTTACGAACATGGGCATTTTGTACGGAACAAACGTCACGGGGCACGTGGGGGCCGACGCCATCGGCGCCGAGCTGCACGGGCGTCCGTTTCACTTCAGCGATTCCGTTCAAAAACACATGACCACCGAAATTTCGACTGCGCTGTTCGCGGGCGGATTCGATAGGCGGCTAGCCGATATCGTGAAGCCGTTCTTCGTGCAGGTGGGTACCCGCAAGGTGTTGACCGCGGCCGGAGAAAAGGTTGTGCCCCGTCTGCTCGAACTATCGCGTGGCGGAAAAATTGTACTCGCCGGTGGCACGAACGTAGGCATTAGCACGCTTGGCTCTTTTAGCTCGGAAGAGTTACAGACCAGGGCGGCCGATGCGCAGATCCAAAAACTTTTGAAACTTGCTTCGGAAAATCCGGAAGAGGCGTTGCGCGCTTACGACGATGTGCTGAAGGTCGTCGAAGGGCAGAAGGAGGCCAAAAAGCAGCTCGAAGAGTCTTTCTACCGCGAGATGCTGCATAAGGCGCTGATCGACGTGGGACTCTTCGCGGGTAAAGCGTCTTCGGCGAGCTACAAGGCCCAGGCGGGTCTGCGCGCTTACGAGCGCCTACGCCGTGGCCAGCCCGCCAAAGAGGTCTACGAGGGAATGTTCCGGGAGATGAAACCGACGGTGCTAGAAAAGATCACAAGCCCCATCGCGCAGATCTTCCCGTCGATTAACCATGCCTCAAAACCCGCCGAGTACGCCTTCGAATCCGAAAACGGGGTTGAAGTACTGCGAATTCTCCGCGACTTAAAGCGCACCGACAAGGAGGCCCGCCAGCTCTTGGACAAAGAGTTGAACGAACTGCTGTCGCGCTTAAACGGTCAGGGCATGCGCATCACGCGGAAAGACGTGGAAAACTTCTTGGATGCCTTTGCAAGCGATCCGGAGCTTAAGCGGCAGCCCATGCTGACGTTGCAGGATAAGGAGTTTCTGGGCGCAGACGGCCGAATCGAGAAGCGCAAGGTTTACGCCGGAACGGTCACAAACTTCGAGGCGTGGGCACGGCGCGAGGTCTTTAAACAGCAAACCGAAGTGGCCCGACGCGCGCGGGAAGGTTCGGGGAACTTAGACACCAAGGCGTTCAAGCAAGAACGCGATGCGTGGATCGGACTGCTTGCCCAAGACGCCTCGGCGGTCGAGGACATGCCGTTGATCTTGTTGACCGCCCCGGGTCGGCAGGACGTTCGCGATGCGGCCGTGAAGGCCATGGTGGCCACCCGCGTTTCCGATCCCGAGGAGGCCGCTTACCTGACCAAAGCGGTTTCGAATTTTCTGGACCTCCTCGTGCCCAAAACCGACAAGGCGCCCGAAAAGGGGCAGACGCTGGGTCCTCTGATGTACGAATTTATGGCCGCGTCTCCGAAAGACACGGTGGGGCCGCTCTTGTGGATGAAGGCACGCGGGCTAAACCTGGGTGACTACCAGAAGATTTACGGCACTGGTCCCGACGTGCGCGAGGTGGCGATCGCCCGTACCCTCGAATGGGATCGTGAAACTAATAATAGTTCGATAGCCGACAAAGAAGCGTTCGTTGCGTTCTTCAAAAAGAAATGGGGCGAGGTCGGTCCTCCGCAATTGATGACGGAGAAGCAGTGGTACGAACGGTACAAGTCTTCGATCCGGCCTCCGCGAAATTAATAGGGGAGTGTGTTTGATGAAGGGAAATAAAAAACGGGCAGCGTGGACGACGACGTTGTTTATAGCGCTGGCGTTGTTCTCCCGTTTTTCGTTAAGCGCCGATCCGCCGCCGGTCAAACACGACGTCCCCCAAGCTAAAGTCCCCGTCCCCGCCGTACCGGGTGCCAACGCCGGTGCTTCAGTAGAGGGAATTGGCCTACAAGAGGAGCTTTCCCTTTTTTGTTCGATTCCCTCAACGCGAGACCCGAGACTCTTTGGTTCGGTCGCTTCCCCCGATCTTCGCAAGGCCCTCGTCTGCGCCGATGAAACGATCAAGTCGAAGTTGGATTCAGACTCCGAAGTGCTGCGGGAGCTCGGTAAGGAGAGTTACTGCCATCCCGGAAAAGAGCTCGGAGAGGTGACCGTACCGGCGGATGGCAAGCTCACCCCCGACCAGGCCGCCGATTTTCGGGCCAAGCTCGAAAAAGTATCCGTAGCCCGTCTGAAAGATCTTTCATTTTGCTTCTTTTGGGCGCGGCGCAAAGGGCCGAACACCACGCCGGAACAGATTAAGGCTTACCGATTCGAACGGCCCGTCGAAGCGCTCGTGCTCGAGGTGCTGGGTCACAAAGAGGCCGCCTTCAAAATCGGTTGGGAAAAATTGCTCACCGATAAGGAGGCCATGGCCCGCGCCGCTCCAACTTCGCTCGACTGTGACTCCCCCAAGGGGCTCGCCGACGCGTATCTGTTTCGCGAGAAGAGCATCCGTGACGTAAACGAGGCCGGCCGAGAAGCGTGGCTGAAACGCCATCCCGAATTTCTCGAACAACGGAAGGTTCATAGCGACATTCGGTACTGGACGGAGCTAGCCCGAACCGTTTGCCGTTACGGAGACTCCGACGATCCGCACGCCGACCCACAAAAGAAACTTCGGATTCGCGCCATGATGGCGAATCTAGAAAAGGCCCATCGGAAATTTACTCGCGAAGGCGAAGCGCTTCCCCTGTGGCTCTCTCAGTATCTGCTCACCCCAACTGCCGGGCGAACGGATGTCGAGCAACTCCCGGAGGGATACCCAAGGCTCGGAGAGTTTATCGTCCACGGCCCGGCCGACGAGCCCGCCACCGCGGCAGGGACGTTAGGAAAGCTCAAGGCGTGTCCTTCCGCGCAGGCTGGCTTGGCGAAAGAAATCGAGGCCCGCATTCTTCGGTACGCCCTTGAGCACGGTCCGATGCTGACGACGGCCGAAAGAAGTGCGATCGAAGCCAAAAAAAAACCCGGTAGCCCAGAGATTCCTCGGGAGGGTATCGCCTTGAGTAATTTCTTGTTGCAGGAGCTACTGTCGCGAACTGAACTGGTGGCGGAGTTGGTGGAGAAAGGTTTTCTTTGCGCGCCCGGGGGAGATGCCGCGCTAGCGGAATTAGCCGCCCAAAAAATCATCAACCTGCCACCGAATGAGTTGCATGATTTTCGTAAGGCCCTCGGTGACGCCACTCCGGCGAGCCATACGTTTTTACCGACGAGCCTCGTGTTCCGTCCAAAATACCAGGCGGATCCGTACTGCCTGCTTCCCCTACAGAGCGACTCCCGTTATTTTTTATCCACGGAGAAAGACGATTCTCCGCGGCTGAAACTGCTGCGCGATCTCGATGCGGCCGTAAATTCTCCCGACGCCAAGCCCAGTGCTTTTGAGAAGGCACTGCTATGGCATGCGCGCGGGCGGTGGGGAGCTGCGCCGCCGGCCTTAAAGGCAACCGATCTCCCGGGTCCCCTTGCGATCTTGGTCGTCGGGATGAATTTTCTTTCGGTAGATTTTTTCGACATTTTGCTGGGCGATGGTTTGGCGGGGTGGGCGCTGCGATCGGCGTTTCTGCCGCCGGAAAAAGGGGGCAAGTATACCGAAGCGAGCCTAGCCAAAGTCAAAGCCCATCCGCAACCGATTCTTGCCGCCGCCATCGTGCGTGAAGCGATCTTAGCGGATTTGGAAAAAGAGCGGGCCGCCATCGCGGGCGGGGGACGGGCCCCGGTGGTAACGTCGGAACGTCAATCCCTTAGCCAAGGTCGGGTCGATCTCTGTCGCACTCTGCGCGCAGAACCAAAACGGGGGATGCAAGATATCGACGATCTAAAAGCGTTCATCGGTAACCTCCGTAAGGCAACCGCCAAGTCGGCGGTGCCGGCGACCCTTTCGGATGAAAGCATTCGCAGCTTTTTGAAGTTGGAGCCTGGGTATCGCGCGCAGTTAACCCGGGCACTCGAAGCGGGCTGTCTATCGCGGTACCCCGTACTTTTAGAGTCGCTGCTCGCTAAGGTGGCGGCCCCAAGTGAGCAAGCTTGGGTAACGGATATTAAACGCCACGGTGAAATCTGCGGTCTGTTCGACGACCTCATCAAAAAGCGCGGCGGGACGTTGACCGACACGGTCACCGATATTGAAGGTGCGCTGGGACTCGGCAAGGGGAAGGGGAATGAGATGCTTTCCCTGCTGTACCAGGAGGGGTTGCCGGAGCTACGCCAGCTTCGCCAAAGCACGCAGCGAACGCCCGATAGCTTTGGGGTGGTGAGTTTATCGAAGGAATCGGGGGCCACGCAGTGGGGCGGCGAGGGGACGCGTGTAAACTTGGCACTTGCCCGCCCGGATGCGGCCTCCTTGCGCATCAAGACCCTTCCGTATGACGAGCCGTCGGAAGAATTCCTCACGGAAGGGGCTAAGCATTTGGAAGAGGTGGCTAGCGCTTTGAACGCGATTCCTACGGATAAGCGTGGCGTCGCCCCCATGGGCGATTTTGAAAAGCTCGTGGGACCGGCGTGGAAAGCGACCTTCGGCACCAATCGTTTTGCCGCCCTTAAATATGAGGTAACCGACGAGTACGCCAGACAGCTCGTGGCGGAACAAAAACGCGATGCCCGGTATTTGTTGGAGGTACGCCGGCTGGCGCTGATTGCCATGGGCAAAGGGGTGAATATGGCCCCTCCGCCGGATGAGATAAAGGACTCGCCCGAGCTGACCCTCCTTTATAATCGCACGCGGGAAATGGCTGCGGCCGTGGTGGCGCTGGAAGAGGCTTTCAAAACGCCCAACGGGGCCAAGGGACTTGCTTCCAATGCGGACCTGCTCGCTGGGTTGCTACTCGAGCACGAATTTTGGACCGCCGAGATCGATCGCATTCCGACACTTGACCACAACCGTAAAATCCCGCGCGAGACGCTGGTGGCGATTGCGCAGGCGCGAAAAACGGCCCATTCGGCCATGGAAAAGTTGCTGGTCAATCAACAAATGAAAGATCGGCCGATCGCCAACGCCAAGTCTCATCCCGAATATGAGTACGTGCGTCTGACGTATCCTAATTCCAAACCGAGGTTCTATACCGAGCTGGATAAGATTCCGCTCAG
>JAYUBV010000249.1:0-1912 GCA_043740655.1 Pseudomonadota bacterium
TTCAAACGGTGAAGGCCGGCAAAGTAGCTTACGTCACGTACGGTGATGACCTTGTCGCCGATCTTTGCGGCCGATCCGGTTAATATCGTACCGGCCAGGGCACCGACCGTGAAGAGGAGGGAGCAGAGTTTCGCGAGGGAAAGCGTCATTCTGCATTATCCCATATTGGCGATGACTTCGATCTCCACCATCACATCTTTCGGCAAACGGACCACCTGGACGGTGGACCGGGCCGGGTACGGCTCCTTGAAGTATTTGCCGTAAATCTCGTTGACCGTTCCGAAGGTGTTCATATCAGTTAGAAAAATGGTGGTCTTGATCACGTGCTTGAAGTTGAGCTGCTTGGCCCCCAGCACCCCCTCGATATTCTTCAGCACCCGTTCGGTCTGCTCGGCGATGCCGCCGGCGACGACTTGACCGGTAGCCGGGTCGAGGGGAATCTGCCCGCTCAGGAACAGCCAGCTGCCACACTTGATGGCCTGGGAGTACGGCCCAATCGCCTTAGGGGCCTTGTCAGTCGAGATCGCGTCCATGATTACCCTTTCGTTTCGTCTTCCGTTTCCTCATCCGTGCTCACGATCAGTGCCGTTTCGCGCCGCTGAAACTTTAACTTCGCGCTAACCTCAACCTCGTGGGTCTCCAAAAATTTGGCGACCTCTTTGCCGATGTCGACCTTCGCAAAGACCTTGCCGACCTCTTTGCCCACGACCGCGTAAAGGTCATCCTTTTTCTTTAAAAGCCCGTCCAGAAGCACGCCCACCATCTCCTTGGGCAGTTTCTTCTCGCGCAGCAGGTTGCGGATCGAATCTTCGGTCATGAGCAACGTCGCCAGGCCGGATATGCCCAGCTCCTTTAACGCCTCCTGCCAGCCAGTCTTCTTATCGTCTTCGGAGTCACCCACGGGTTAGCTCCTTTCGCGTGCCGCGGTTTCAAACCGCTCAAACATCTTAGGCAGATTCACTTCGGTAAGCTTCTTGGTAATCCAGCCGGGAACGAGAAAGCCGAACGCCACTTCGACCTCGTAATTCACAAGACACTTATCCTTGCCCTTGGGCGTCAGGATCCAAGAGCCTCGGTTCTCTTTAAAGAAATCACTCTTCGCCAGAGTCCAGTCGATGCGTTTGGGGTAGTCCACGTTGAAATCGAGATCGTATTTAAACTTCTTCACGACCTCGAGTTCGAAGTTCACTTTGCACTTCTTCTTGTCGGCGGACCAAACGGGTTTGGCACTTTTCACTTCGCCGAGAATTTTCGTATACCCCACGAAATCAATAATCACGTCCGCAAGCTTCTCGGCGGAAACGTTCATCTCTTTTTCACGTATTACTTTAGCCATAAACTACCACCCGAATCGCGGTTTCGTATCGAACCGGTGGGACGCCTTAATCTCGCGAACCGTGCCCGTCTCCGAACGCATCACAATCGAATGCGTATGCGCGCCGGTACCGGTGTATCGCACTCCCTGAAGGTAGCTGCCGTTGGTGATTCCGGTCGCAATAAACATGACGTTCCCCTTGGCGAGGTCCTCCATGCCGTACACGCGGTGCTCGTCCTTTATGCCCATGTCCTTCGCCCGCTGCCGCTCTTCGTCGTTGCGGAATTTCAAAATCCCCTGGAAGTCGCCGCCCAAACAGCGCATGGCTGCGGCGCCAATCACGCCTTCCGGCGCGCCGCCGATGCCCAATAAGATGTCGATCCCGGTGTGCTCCTGCGCGACCGCGATCGCCGCCGAAACGTCCCCGTCACCGATCATACGGATACGGGCGCCGGCTTTTCTCACCTCGGCAATTAACTCCGTGTGGCGCGGGCGATCCAAAATAATGACCAATAAATCTTCAATCTTCTTCCCGTTGCACTCGGCAACCCGCTTCAGATTCCAAGTAGGCCCCTTGGTGATGTCGATGTGCCCCTT
>JAYUBV010000250.1:0-1911 GCA_043740655.1 Pseudomonadota bacterium
ACTTACTGATACAGATCGTCCGCTGGAATGCAAAATCCAGCCTCTCAATGTCCGACGCCATGGCGGCTATCGGCACGCTACTCGTTCTCAGAGAGCCGCTCGCTCAGAGAGCCGCTCGCGCGGTTCTTAGGAGACCTACCCCGCAACCGGATAGCAGTGTAACGGATACCTTTTTTCCCTTTAAGGCGCCGTAATCAAAGCTGGAGTCGGGCGTATGATGCGGAAAGGAACGACTTGGGGGCCTGAGATCAACGGTCGCGTCGTCCCCCCGACGTTCGTTGGTGCTGCATAATTTATCTGCATCGTTTCCAACGGTTTCAGCGTGAAGGTTACCGGGCCGCGGGCTCCGGCACCGGGCGATGGAGTGCTGCCCGTGAAGCGCACAGGATGGGTCGTTCCGTTGGCCGAAAGCACCAGCCCTTGAGCCCACCGGGTGGCGTCCTTGGAGGTGTTATTGCCCGTCACTGGCCCTACCCCCACCACGTCGAAACCATTACCGGAGATTTCATAAGGCACGTGCTGATCCCCGTACAGAATGCGAATTTTTTTTCCTGAGTAGCGCGCCGCGAGTGCCCCGAGACTGAAATGGCTCGCGTTGTCGGTCGGCGACTCGATCGTCCGCACGAGGTTCGGTGACCCACCCTTGGCCGTGGTACCAACGTTAGGCACGTGCACTGCGAGCACCACGGTATCCGCAGTCTCTGAGAGCACAACTGGTGAGTTGGTCGACTCCGACTTTTCTAAAACGATCCGATCTTCATAGGGTTTGACCCTCGACTGGCCCGCGGCCCTTTCACGGGAAATATTTTGCACCGCTTCGGCGACCAAAGTCTCATCGGTAGCCATGTCACCGGCTTTGCCGCCTTTCTGACCTTCGAAGTAGGCTTCGACAGCCGCATGGTCTTTCGGGTCCGTCTTGGCAAGTGTTAGCTCTTTGTTGGGCTTGCCGCCCTCGAAGTGGATTTGAACTTCGCCATGTCCGGGAACGTTTCGCGGGAAAGAGCCCGTGATGCGAACCGAGTCGTGATTACCTCCCAGAACGGTGATTTCGAGCTCCTTATTCGCTTCCAGCATTTCTTTGAGATATCCCTCGATCAACTTGACCTTTTCCGCACGCGATAACTTGCCCGTCCCGGGGGCGTCGACGATATCGCCCAATACGACGAGCTTGCGCTTAACTCCTTTGGGCAAGCCTTTAAGAAATTCCAACATTTGTTCAAAACGGGCACGAGACAGACCCTTCGCATCGTTAAGATGAATGTCGGTGACCACGAGCGAGCCCTTGTCTTTACCGCTTACCCAACCATCAATCGCCGCATCTCCAACCGCCCTTTGCTCCGCGAGAGTAGGCGGCTTGGAATCTCCCTGCACGAACTTGCGCGCCGGAAGCACGGAATGATTGACGTCACCCACCTTGGGCAATACCGCCACGCGCTTGTCGCCCGACTCTGCCGCGTGCCGCATGTGATGCAAGATACGTCGATCGACTTCAGCAAGTCGCGCTGTCGGGTCGGTGATTGGCTTGCCCCCGAACGTCGGCGTCTCGCCGGTATTGTAGAGGGGAACGTCAGGCGGCGGGATGTCAGTTTTACCGCTTCGCGCCCGCCCGTAAGTCTTAGCCAGAATGTAGTTTGCCAGCGGCTTAAGTACCGCCGGATCTTCCGAGTGGCTGATGTCGCGCGCCACCTTCATGGCGTCTTCGTAAACGAAGAGAGGCCGGTAGTCCGCAGAGGTCTTGCCGGCTGCAGGCTCGAAGTCGTTGAACCGGTATGCCTCGTCAATCTCGACGAGTGCCTTTTCCACCTCGGTCGCGCCGGGCTTTTTCCCGGCTTCAATCGTTTCCTTCGGTATGCCGGAGTCGTGGTACGGACGCGTTCCCGCTACGGGCACCGGCTCTCCGGCCACTCCCGA
>JAYUBV010000251.1:0-19286 GCA_043740655.1 Pseudomonadota bacterium
TCGCTTAAGAAAGCCATTGAAGAAAACGCGTGGGATGGCGACTGGTATCGTCGTGCCTACTTCGATGATGGCGCAGCGGTTGGCTCGGCGGCAAACGAAGAGTGTCGTATCGATTCCATTGTGCAATCGTGGGGAGTCATTTCGGGGGCCGCCAATCCTCAACGCGCGGTGCGCGCCATGGATGCGGTGGATCAGTATCTGATTCACCGGGGCGATGGTCTAGTGAAACTCTTTACCCCGCCGTTTGATAAGGGCGGTACGGATCCGGGTTATATCAAGGGATATGTCCCCGGAGTGCGTGAAAATGGCGGGCAATATACTCATGCCGCGATTTGGGCGCTTATGGCCTTTGCCAAGCTTGGCGACGGTGATCGGGCCGGGGAGCTCTATGCGCTTTTGAATCCGATTAACCACGCGGCGACGAGAGCTGGACTGCATAAGTATAAGGTTGAGCCTTATGTAGCCGCCGCCGATATCTACGGCATGTCGCCCCACGTGGGACGTGGCGGTTGGACCTGGTATACGGGATCCGCTAGCTGGATGTACCGAGCCGCGCTGGAATCCATTTTAGGGTTTGAGCTACGCGGCAACATTCTTCGGATCCATCCCTGCACGCCTAAGTCCTGGAGGGAATTTGAAATTCAATATCGGCACGGGATGACGTCGTACCATATCGCCGTGGCGAGCAACGAGGACCACGGGGCGAAGAAAATTCCAACGATTGATCTCGATGGAGTGAGGCTTGATTCCGACCACATTAGCCTGGTCGATGACGGAAAGGCTCACGTTATTCGGATGCAGATTTGAGCCTGGCTTTCGCCCCTTTGCTTCTGGTACATACTCCGGCCCCACGAAAAAGGAGCCCGAATGCGCTGGACGATTTTTGTCACCCTACTGACCGTGCTTTCCGCCCACGGACAACCACCCGGACTGGCTCAAATAAAGGTGGTTTCCCTCGAGCAGGCGTACGAAAACGCCGACCGTACCGTGGTTCACTTCGTCACCAATCGCCTGGTCGGACTGCGGACCCAAAGCGAACCGAAGTGGAAAACTCTTACCCCCCCACACCTTTTTCTTGCGGCGACGGAACGGCCACTAGTCGGATGGACCGTAGTCGAGCGGGACCGCACACCGGATAAGCCCAATAACGCTAGCCTTAGCCCGTTTACGATTCATCGCTTCGAGCCGGGGTACCGCGTGCGCGTGGCGCCCTTAGACAAACCACCCTTCCTACAGAACGAAGTTTCCGATGACGGCATGGATTTTTTGAAGCAGCTGTGGGGCCACGACGTGCTCATCTACTTTCACGGCTTCAACAACGACTGGCCTACCGCCATCAAGCGCGCCGCTCAGCTGAAGCGCGATATGCGCCGATATCACAAACGGGACTTCTCCATCGTGGTATTCTCGTGGCCGTCCCTGGGCGGGAGCGGGCTTTCGGGCGTGTTGGAGTACAGCAACGACGAGCGCCGTTACCGGCAGAGTTTGCCGGCCGTCGCCAAATTCTTACGGGCCATTCTACTCAAAGATGGCAGCACCGCGGGGCGCGGCGAGCGCTGGGTGCTAGCCCACAGCATGGGCAATCGCGTTTTCCTACACGGCCTGGGGTTGCTCGGGCGCGAAAGCGACGCGAGTAAAACGAATCTTGCCCATGATCTATTCTCGCGCGTCGTCCTTGCCGCGCCCGATATGGAGGTCGACGATTTCGATACGCACACCCGCTACGTCTTTGCCCTTTGCCGCGCCCGAACCCCTTTGATGTACTTTCATGCCACCTCTAACATCGCGGTCAACGCCTCGGAGCTTAAGCACTTCGACGAACGCGCCGGGGTAAAGCCAGTCGTAAGCGACAAGCTCCTCACGATCGACGCCACGCGCGCCAAATCTCCCTGGTCGGAGCTGGGCCACGGTTACTACGCCAGCAACGACAAGATGGTGAAGCTAATTGCCGATTACTTTCTCGGCGCCGCCGATCCTTCGAAAAGCCCCGACGTAGAAACCGTCGACGGCAAGCGATGGCGTCTCAGGTAAATGCTTTCATTCGATTGCCGCTTGGCCGGTTCCAAAGCCCCGTGATAATCGTTCTCCATGACTAAAATCTGGAACGCGGTTGTCCGCGTCACATTGACCCAGTGGATTTTTATCGCCCTCTTCGCGGGGTTTTTTATTGGCGTGTTTGCGCCGGACGTGGTGCCCTACCTCAAGCCGTTTCGGGGGCTTTTCCTGAATGGTATTAAGTGCATTATCGCCCCCTTAATCTTCGCGAGTATCGTGACCGGCATTGGGGCGGCGGGGTCTTTCAAAGAACTCGGCCGCATGGGACTTAGGGCCTTTATCTACTTTGAAGTCGTCACGACCTTGGCCCTCGTGGTCGGGCTGGTGGTGGCTAATGTGGCTAAGCCCGGCGCGGGGTTATCGATTGGTCATCTGATTCCCGATGCCGTCGCCAAGGCTTCCGGAACCAAAATGACCTTTGGCGGGTTTATCGAACACCTGCTGCCCGCTAACCTTGCCGATGCGATCGTGCGCGGGGACGTGCTGCAGATCGTACTCTTCTCAACCATCTTCGGCGTCGCCGTACTTTCGCTGGGACAGAAGGCAAAACCGATTCTTACGCTGTGCGAATCATTGGCCGACGTCATGTTCAAGTTTACGGGTTACATCATGTTGCTGGCGCCGCTCGGGGTGGGGGCGGCGTTGGCCGCTAGTGTCGCCGATCACGGGTGGCAGGTTATCTTTCCGCTCTTGCGGCTCGTGGGCACGCTGTACCTCGCCCTGTTTCTCTTTTTATTGCTCGTGCTGGTTCCGGTCTGCTGGCTATTCGGCATTCCGATTCGGGCGTTCGTTAAGCAGATAAAGGATGCGGTGATACTCGCCTTCGCCACTACGTCGAGCGAATCGGCCTACCCGTTGGCGTTAAAATCCATGGAAGACTTTGGGGTTCCCCGGCGTATTTCTAGTTTCGTTTTGCCGATGGGTTACAGCTTTAACCTCGACGGCTCGACGCTATACTTAGCGCTTGCGAGTCTCTTCGTCGCGCAGGCGGCGGGGGTGCATCTGACCATCGGCCAGCAGCTACTCATGATGCTGACCCTGATGCTCTCTACTAAAGGAGTGGCCGCGGTGCCGCGGGCTTCCATCGTCGTGCTGTCCGGAACGTTGCACGCCTTCGGCCTTCCGCTCGAAGCGGTGGCTTTGATCTTAGCCGTAGATGAGTTCATGGACATGGGGCGCACGGCGGTGAATCTGTTGGGGAACTGCCTAGCGACCGCGGTGATTGCGCGCTGGGAAGGAATCGAACTTCCGGGAGTGCCGGAATCCGCGATGAACGTGGGGCTGGATGCCGCATTGGTTCCCCTGGGAGTTTAAGGTCGAAGTGGCGCGTTGCGCTTAGCGGCTGCTAATGGCAACCGTGCCCCATGTCTTCCCGCGGCCCTACGTTAAGGAACAATGGGAAGATAGGGAGCCACCATGTCACGCCTCACCCTTTCCATTTCACTTTTACATTGCGTATTCTCCATCCACTTGCACGCCGATCCGCTCAATTCTCACTTCGAGTGCCGTGATCAGGGCAATGGCCAATTCCGGCCCTTCTACCTTCAGGTGGTAGGCGACCAATACAAGGACTGGAGCAAGACTCCACGCGGATTGCTCGGACAAAACGCGATGACCTCCTCGGAGGAATGCCAACGGGCAGTCGAAGTCGCGAACCAAGAGTTCGGCGCCGTATGCAGCCGCACCGGTCTCGACGGCTGGAAGCCCACTACGTTCACCGGAACCCGTCCCGGCCGGCCCGATTTCGGGTATCTCGGTGGCTCGTCCATCGTACGTTTCGAAGATTGCTTACTCGCCACCCACTTCTCGAGCCGAAAGGGCGTCTGTTTCTGGGGCGGGTCCGATTGGTTTGTCTCCCCCATCGACAAAGAAGGCCTCAGCGCCGGCCCATTCCGTTCGGTAGCCGAATGCGTGCAACAAACGCAGGAATGACGAGGAACTAAGGGCTCCCTCCAACCGACTACCGCATCGCACTTTCGAACCTCGTCTGCTTCTCGAGCTCCGTCTGTAACTTAAGGGCGAGATTGCCGGCCTCAGACCGCACTAGGTACGCCGGCTTTTCGGGGGAGCCGTTGCGCTTAATCCTTTTCCCCTTAATAACTTTCACGACCGGCGCCTCGTAGATCTCCTCCACACTTCCCCGAATGACGCTACCCAGCCATTTCCACTGGACCTTCGAACCCTTTTTGAACTTTGTCGCCGCCAACCGCAGTCTCCTTGGGATCGTTTTGTTACCGCCGGGAGTTTAGCGCTGGGGTAAACTTTTATCAGTGAAAATTCACAGACCAACCCCGTTCCTCCTTCTCCTCCTTCTATTGCTAGCTGCCCCGTGTCGCGCGGGGATCGATTTCTTCTGCGGCTGGCAGAAGCTGGCTCGGCCCAATGCGCCGCGGACACGGTTATATCCCGCGCGGGGCATGCAGGGCATGGCGCCCATGGCGATGGCGGCGCCCCAGCCGGTCGAGACGCCGTTTCTCCTCGAGGTAGGTTCTCAGGCCGACTTCCGGGGCCTGTCGCGCAAGGTGCGTTCGGGCGGCGGCGAGCAGGATGTCGTCAAAGTCCTTTACCACCGCAAGGCGCCCGGCGGAGCGAGGCTCTACTACTTTAATACCAAAGAATTTCCGTACCACGGGTGGTTTGCCGAAGCGCATACCGGGTGGCACGGGACCGAAGAGGAGTTCAACCGCAACTACCAGGGCAACGGCGAGGATCGCTCTTACAACCAAGGCACCCTCGTGCTTTCGAAAGGCACCGGGCCCGAGGGAAAAGACCAGCTGCTCTTCGAAGTGTGGACCGGCGACACCATTGATGCCAAACACCTAAAAGAGTTTTACGACACTGTTCGCAAGAATCTCACATACGAAATTCCCATCGTCTTTCATCCGCTGAGCGTCGAGCAGGAACGCGTCGCCAGCACCCCCGGTTTCCCCATGCCGATGGTGACGACCGAAGATCTCTTCAAAGGGAAGACCTACCAAGCCCTCAACGAAGGGGTTGCCTACGGGTACGTGAAGATCATCGATCTGAACGATAAAGATCCGTTGCTCAGCGTGACCGACATCGCCGTGTTCGAGCAGGCGCCGAACGACATTGGACTAGTGGGAGGTGTCGTGACCGCCGAGTTTCAAACTCCGCTGTCGCACGTGAACGTCAAAAGTATCAACCGTGGCACCGTCAACATGGCGCTGAAAGGCGCCCGCGAGGAGCTAAAGAAATACGCGGGTCTTCCCATCGAGCTCAAAGTGGAAGGCGGCGAGTATAAGATCCGCGTCCTGAACGAACACGAGGCCCAGCGGCAAATCACGCAGTTCTGGTCCACGCGCCGGCCCAAGGCCGGGGAGAAGCCCAGCTTTGTCATCGATCCGCAGATGAAGGGGAAGTTACAGGATCTAAGTACCCACTACCGGCGGTTACCTACCACCACGCAACACGAGGCGCTCATTCGTCGAGTGGGGGCCAAGGCGGCCAACCTCGCGCTCATCCACTACATTCTTCAATCGTCGCCCGATATACAAGGGGTCACGTCTCCGCCCACGTTCGCCGCGCACTTTGGTCTTTACGACGAGTTCATGGCGGTGAAGGTCCCCGGAGAAAATATTTCGGTCGCGAAGAAGATTGAGGCCATCCTCAACCGCGAAAATCTTCTCGACCCCAGCCGTCTTCACCCCATCGAGAAGGTGCGGCCAGCCCTCGAAGAGATTCGTGAACTCATCTCTAAGTCCCGCGTGCCCGATGCGATGATTCGCGAAATGAAGCGGGTCATCCTCGAGGATCCCTCCTCCCCGATTCACCACGGTAAGAATCCTATTCTGCTTCTCCGGAGCAGCACCAACTCCGAGGACATGGACGGTTTCTCGGGCGCCGGTCTCTATAACTCTACCGCCCTGAAACTGTACGACGCCGACGCCAATGGAAAGCTGACACTGAGGAAGTGGGAGGACATCGAAGCGGACCTGCGCAAGAAGATCCCCTACGTCTACTCTAGTGTGTGGAACGAGCGCGCGTTTCAGGAGCGCGAGTGGTACCAGATCAACGGCCGCCAACACCTGGACATCAAGGCCGGCATCGCCATCCACGGCGGCTTCAACGGGACGGTACGGGAAGGCAAAATCGGCGAGACCGCCAACGGCGTCGCCATTACGACCAACATTTACGATCCAAGCGATCGCTCCAAGATCTACATCAACGGCCAGCACTATGGTCTATCCATCACCAACCCCCCTCCCCCCGAGGAGCTAGCGCAGTTTGGGGGAAACACCGGGGACCGCTACCTCACCGAAGAGATCCTCGTAACGAACTTCGTAGCATCGCCCGAAGAGAATCTAAAACCCGAAGTCTGGAAAAAATGGCCGTTCGAGCGCCGGCAAAGCTCGTCGATCAACCAGCGAAAGCCGGTCTTCGCCAGCGACGAGGAGACACGCCACCTCGCCGTGGCGCTGCAGCGGGTTTCCGATCGGATGGCCGCAGTCTACGGCAAACGCCCCGAGGAGTTCATCGCCGATATCGAGTGGAATATCTTTGGCCGCGACCGATTGATCAGCATCAACCAATCACGCCCGTTCACGCCGCCAAAGCAGACCGAGGCGCCGCGATAGGCTCGGGTTCGCTAGCGGCAATTTGCCGCAAGGAAATCCAAAAAAAGGCGGACTCGCCTTGTAATAAAGCGCCGATGCGGCGTCACCGCGAAGAGATCGCCGAAAGCATCCACCGAATCTTTGGGCAGTACCAGTTTTAATTCGCCGCGCTTGAGGAGCGGCGCGACATCCCAATGCGATCGCAGCGCAACGCCGGCGCCCTACTCGAATCGGGCAAGGCACGCGGTAAAGTCGTAGTGACAGGCTGGCCCACGCGCTGAGGTAGCCTATAATGGTGAGGTGAACCACTTCGTTGCTTTCTGCCAGTTGAGCATGGCCTTTCTCTCGCCCTCCACCGTACCTCCGCGCGAGCTGATTCTCGATACGTACGGAAAGCTATGGACCGAGCTGGGGCACGTGGACAGAAACTCGGACGTAATGGATCGGGTGGCAGCGGGAAAGGATCCGTTTCTGCTGCCCAAAGACTTGGGGATGGAGCGCGACTCTTTGGGCGCGCTGGAACGGCACCTCGCCAATTTCAAGAAGATGCTGGAGGCCCACGGCTGGAACGATCCCGACGTGCAACGAGTGCTGCTTGAGTTTCTACAGGAACGCGGGCAGGGCATGCGCCAGCAGGCGGAGAGGTTGCAACCCGTCTTGGAGCGCGAAGGGATCGTCCCCAAAAGCTACCAGTTGAACCACGTAAAAAGTTTCCTTGCCCCCGACGACCAGTTCTTCGTGTCCGTCGACGATCTGTATTCGAAGGAAATGAAGATCACCCTCCATGATCGGAAAACGGGTCAGGAGACGGATCTCATTCAGCTCCCCATTCCTAACCATTCGCTGAAGGCCATGGGCTTCACCCCTGACGGCAAGTACCTCATCCTGGCCGATGACCGGGGACCGGCCATGCGCTTAATTCCTTACGAGAAAGGAAAGTTGAATCTAAAAGCCCCCGTCGAGGTCAGCGCAGCTCCCTTTCGCTACCGCCTCGCGCCATCGCTGGACAAACGGGACAGTAAACCCGCGGAGACCATTTCGTTCGGCAAAGACGGCCTCATCGCCATGCATTGCCCCTATGGCGGAACAACTTTGTTCGTTTTCGATACGAATGCCAAAAAGGGGTGGCAGCTGGAGACCCCGTTCCTTAAAAACGGAGACTCGCTGAGAAACTGGGGATTCATTCCGGGCACCCGGCGGATCTACTTCACTATTATAGAAAAGGCGAACAACCCCCAAACGATGCGCATCGATTTTGCGGAGCTGATGGGAAAACAGCTGGGGCCGGTGAGCTCCGTAAAATCGCTCGAAACCGATAATTACTCCATTTGGTACAGCAGGGTGAGCGTAAGCGCCGACGGCAAATACGGAATCATTACGAATAAAAACGGTCTCGAGCTCATCGATATCGAAAAGCAAACGACGTCGTTAGTGCCGGGTAAGTCCGCCTACGCCTTTTTCCCCGATCCGAAGGGAACGGGTTTCGGAGTCATCGCGGGGGCAGGCGACATGAACCGAACTTTAACTTGGTTCGATCCCGAGAAAAATACGTGGACCGAGGATCAGCAACTGCCGATGCGCCTGAATGACAAGTACATGCTGTCCCACGATGGCCGCGAGATCATCACGAACGTTGGAAACGCGGCTTACCGTTCGACGCCGTTCCGCCGTTAATACTCGCAGCCGTTTCGCCGCTAATCCGCACCGCCGATTACGCGCCCGTCTTGCGGGCCTTGCTATGTTTGAACATCGCGCTGATCTCTTTCACCAGCGGCTCGTCGCGCTCGGTGACGAAGTTGACCACTACGCCGCCACGTCCGGCGCGGGCGGTGCGGCCCACGCGGTGGAGGTAGTTATCGAACTGCGAGGGAAGATGGTAGTTGATCACCCGGCCGACGTGCTCCACGTCGAGGCCGCGTCCGGCGAGATCCGTAGAGACGAGAAGTTTTACTTCGCCCGAACGGAACGTACGTAGATTCGTACGACGCTGCACCTTATCCATCTCGCCGCGGTAGACGACGCAAGGGTAGCCATTTTCGCTGAGCGCGATCGCCACGCGATCGCATTGCTCGCGAGTGTTGGTGAAAATGATGGTCCCGCCTTTAACCGGCGCTTCAAGTTCACGCTGCAGCAGCGGGAACCGGCGGTTCTCGGGAACGACTTTGTTCTCGGTCTTTAATGTCGGTACGAACTGTTGGCTGCCCGTAGTACGGAAAACTTCCACGCCGGCAAAGAGTCCGGCCATCAAGGTCTGTACCTGTTTCGAAACCGTAGCGGAGAACAAAGCTAGCTGGCGGTCGGGAGGGCAGCCGGCGAGCAACCGGTCCGCGGCGGGTTTAAAACCCTCATCCAACATCTGATCCACTTCGTCGAAGACGAGAACGCGGACGTCGATGAGGGTGAGTAAATCACGTTCGAGCAGCGCCACGAGGCGGCCGGGGGTGGCGACCAAAATTTCGAACGCCCCTTCCACGTTGCGGCGGGAGACCGGAAACGTCGTTCCGCCCAGGGTACTGCGCACGCGCAAACGCGTGGTGTGGGTGAATTCTTTAAAAACCTTCGTAACCTGTTCGCCCAGCTCACGCGTGGGCACCATGACCAGGGCGCGGGGCTGAGCCTCGGCCGTAACCGCTTTCCCTTCGTTTTCCATCATCTTAAGCTGGTGCAGGATGGGGAGGGCATAGGCCAGCGTCTTGCCGCTACCGGTTTCGGCAACGCCTACAAGCGATCGTCCGCCGAGTAAGCGGGGCAAGGCCTGTAGCTGGATTTCGGTCGGGGTGGTGAAGCGCTTCGTTTTCAAAACCGCCTGCAGGCTGGGCAACAATCCAAATTGGGCAAATGAACTCATAGGTGGCGGACTCATACCACGTATCGCGGCCTAGGTTCCAGTGACGTTCTACGGCACCGTTTTGTAAGGGGAATCGGTGCGTTTAGTATGCTTCCAAACCGCCCGTACGGTCATTGCGGGAACGCTCGACCACTTCGGGTTCTAAGCGGTACACTTTCCCCCATGAACTACCTCATCTTGTTTCTGATGCCGCTAGCGTGGGCGGCGACCGATGTTTCGCGATGCCAGCGCATTCCTACCCAACACCTTCGTTCCGACTGCGAAGCGATGGTGAGGAGTGGAAAGTACCCGAAGGAGCTCTTCAAGGTTTGCGAGGGGGTCACGGGGGATCTAGAGTTCGCCAACTGCCTCGACGGGTCCAAGGGACATACGTTATCGCGCCCGGCGCTAAAAATTTGTGCGGGGATGGAACAGCAAGCCCAAAAGCTCGAATGCCTCGACGAAATTAAGATTCGCACCTACTCCGAAGGGCAGCTGGAGGAATGCGCGGCCCTCGGCGAAGCGCTCGACCGGCTCAAGTGCGTTTCCGAAACGGGCAAACGCGTGGTCGCCCCCCGGCAAAGGCACGTGGCCCCCAAGCCGAGCCCGGTGCCCAAACCACCCGCCGTGAAACCCAAGGCCACCACCCCGAGCCCGTAATGAACGCGACGACAAAAAGTGCGTGGGAAGTGTTCGCCCTCTTCGTGATTCCCATCGGCGGGGGAATTCCGGCCGGCGTCGTGCTGGGAAAGACCCGCGGGGTAACGTGGCCGATCTTGATGGGGCTCTTCTTTTTGTCCGACCTTTTACTGGCGGTTTGCTTCGAGCCGCTGATGTTATGGGTGATCGCCCGGGGGAAGCAGTCGCCCAAGGTGACCCACTTTCTCGAGGCGTTGAAAGAGTCTTCGAAACGCACGACTCCCAAGTTCGTTAACCTGAAAAACCCTTTCTCCCTCATCGGCGCCACGTTCTTGATGGACCCCATGTCGGGACGGGTCCTCGCGAAAGCCGCGGGGCACGGCTTTATCACCGGCTGGGCGTTAGCGATTACCGGCGATATGATGTACTTCACGGTGATCATGACCTCCACCCTGTGGCTAAGCCACATCCTGGGCGACGGGACGATGGCGATGGTCGTGATGCTAGTCCTGATGTTCGCCTTGCCGAGCGCAATCGAAAAAATTCGCCAGCGGCGAGCGGCCAAAAAGGCTGCCCCTCCCCCGGCCTGAGCATATTGGGGTAGATTTTTCGCCCCGATCCGAGTATAACGCGTTGCATTCAACCCCGGTGAATTTGAGGCTAACTATGCGGTTTTGGCGTATTTCCGTGCTGTTTATGACCCTTTTGGCCCAGGCCCAGATCCTGGGAGCTACCACCTTCAAAGAAAATTTCCCCGAGGAGTTTTCCGCGGAAATGAAGAAGTTCTTCCACGAAGTTAACGCCAAGGCCTACACCCGTCTGTTTTCGGACGATAAGGTCGCCCAATGCATCGCGAAGAACACCCGCATCGATTACGTCGACCCGACCACGGTCACCGAACATCACGGAAAAGAATATCTCGCCGCCGGCGGGCTCTTCAAAACCCAGATGACGATCTTTCGCCAGCACATCAAAAACGGTGCGGATCTTCCCGACATCAATATTAAGTTGGGTTACAAAGACGGCTTCGCTTACGCGTGGGCGCACTACGGATTGGTATGGGCCGACGAAGTTCCGGGGCGCATGTTCTGGCACGGCAAATTTGAAGTCACCATCAACGCGGCTAAGTTATTGGAAAATGACAGCACCGACGTGTGGGCTGGTGTCATGGCCCACGAGATGCTGCACAACCTGATGCACGCCCACGAGGACGCCGCCAAGGTAGGGCAGGAAAAAGCGTACGCCAACGACATCCTCATCAACACCGCGCAGAACTGCATCGTGAACCACCAGGACGTTCGCAACTACGCCGGCACTTACCGTTGCGGCGGACGCCAACCGTAAGCTACGGCGGAATGAAGTTTTGTAACTATTCCAGCTGTTTACGGCAGAATCGTTGCCGCCTATTCCCTGGCACAATACCGCCACAATACTTCGTTACAATTTAGGACTCCCCCCGCAAACGGAGACTCTCCAAATGGATTGGCGGCACGCCGGACTTGGCACGTTGTCCCTTACCTTTCTCATTGGCTGCACTAAATTCGCGCCCGCCCCCTCGGCCAGTCTCGTTTTGGAGTCCGTGAAAAATCTCGATAAGGAGTCCGTTAAAAAGATTGCCGTTGAATGGCGGGCTTCCCCTAACCTGACCGTCAACACCGACGCCGAGATCAGCCAGTTCGTCAGCACGGCATTCGCGGTGGCTCTGAGAAGATCTCCGCGGCCGGATGAGTTTCCGATTCACGCGGCAAGATTGCGCGACCGCACGAAAACCGGTGCGGAAACATTTTTAAGCCTTATCCACACTGCCGAGTTTTGGACCTTGGCGGGACACGGAGTACCCGCCCAGAACTTGAGCGAATTTTTCCAATATGCCTTCGATCATCTTTTTCCCGCGGCGGGAATGGCCGGTCTCCGTCCCACCGCGACGGCCGCCCAGATCCAATTTGAGCGCGACGCTATTCGCGACCGGCTCTACAATCGTTGGCGTTTCGGCGAAGAGGCGGGCCTGCCGTTTTCGGATCCGCGCTCTCAGGTCGCCTTGGCGAACGTCACCCGCCGCATGCTAACCGAGCCGTGGTTCCGTTCCCTGTACCCCGGATTGCAACTTCGCTACAACCGCTGCGGCACGGAGATGCAGTCGCTGCC
This sequence comes from Pseudomonadota bacterium, assembly GCA_043740655.1. Taxonomy (GTDB): domain Bacteria; phylum Bdellovibrionota; class FAC87; order UBA2466; family UBA2466; genus JBGSST01. The sequence goes on from JAYUBV010000251.1 coordinate 12,241, forward strand.
CGACGCCGACGCGGCGCCATCGATCAGCGCGTGTATCGCCCTGACGTCGCAATGGGTTTCGCTGCCGCAGGGCCGTCACAACCTGCACTCAGCCGTTTACATCTCCAACAAGTTCAACGGCCTGGTCATCGCCTCCGAAGGGATGCAGGACGCTACCGATCAGGTCGCCTGCCTGTCCAACTCGAACACCGACTCCCGCTGCGCGGTGTTCTTTGCCAGCCAAAAGCTACGCAAGGACCACGCTCTAATTTTCAGCGACGGTAGTTTGGTTCGCTTCATGTACTTCGCCGTCGATGGAAACCGATTTGAGAGAATCAACGGCGCGAACCTAGCGGATGGATCGTGGGATCAAAACCGCCTGGCCAACGCCGTGGTCATCAACTGTCGTTCGTGTACTTACGTGGGCTTTGCCTCAATTCGCGCGATGGGGCAAAAGGGGCTGTATCTTGGCATCGCTCCGCCGCCGGGCACACCGCAAGTAAACCTAGTAGAGGCCACGCGCCGCTGGGACAACACCACGTCGGATGAAGCGGAGCTCCGCTATTGCTTGTTTCGCGACAACGGATTCCCCCGCACCACTCACCCCGAGCTCGGCCTGTGGTCCGACGGCTTGGCCATCGAGCGATCGCGAGGGCTCAAGCTGCAGAACAACGTTTTTTGGAACAACACCGATGCGCAACTGACGATTGGCAGCGCCGAGAACGGCTGGGTGGCTGATAACTTTTTCGGCATGGACCAGTTCTCCTACGCATTTACCGCCATCGATCTGGAAAATTTCAAAAACTTTGAGTGGGGCAAATACACGAACCTAGTATTTGAGAGAAACACCATCGACGGCGGCGTCACGGCCTCCCTCGGCGTCGGCATCAGCGTAGGTACCTTCCTATGGTACCGAACGCACGGTCGAACCAGCGGCGCCACTTTCCGCGACAATGCCATTCGTCGGGCACGTCAGGGCATTTTGCTATACGGAGCCGACAACGTCGTCGTTGGCCCCAACTCCATCGATCTCACGGGAAATTACTTAGCTACGCGCAACGGGCAATGCCGCACGAGCTATCTGGACGTAACCGAGTCGGGCGGAGCCACCATCGATGAGTTGATACCCGGACGCACGGCGGATCGGTTCCTCAACTGCGGCGTACTCGATTTGCAGGAGAACCGGCTTGCGTCCTACGAGATTTCGAAAAAGGCCGCCCTCGACTTCATCGTGAAGATGTACAAAACCCAACTCGGCCGCACGGAGGTAACCCTTGACCACTTTACCGTAAATTGGGCCACCCAGCTTTTGACCGGTACGTCCCGCGCCGACATCACGCAGGGTTTCCGCCTTTCGGAGGAGGGATTGAGCTACTTACAACGAAGCCCGATTCGCGCCGGCTATACCCACTGCCTGGGACATGAGCCCACGCCCGACGCCCTCACCTATTGGGCAAACCCGCCAAACGCGTACCGAGAGATTTGCGCCAGTCCGGAGGGGCAAACTTACGACAGCCTGGAGCCGGTTCGTGACTTCTACCGCCGCTGCCTCAATCGTGACGCAAGCGACGATGAGGCCCGCGGCTGGCGCGCGACCGGGTTCACGCTCGACAGAATTGAGAAAGAGGTCTGCGAGTCGCCCGAGGCCAGCCGTATTCTGATCATGCGGCGGTAGCTAGTGCATCTTGGCTCGCTTGGAACTGCGATTGGGTCAGAAACTCAATTGCGCGATGGACGCCACCATTATAGCGGGCCAGGTAATATGCGTAATCGAGGTGCACAAACGCTGAGTCCCCGTGCTCGTGGAGAACGTCGGCGTACGTTTGCTCCGCCTGCTCGCCGAAATTGTTTTCTTGGTACTCCCTGGCGATGGAAAGGCGCGGGCTGACCACGCTGTCCCACGGAGACGCTCGCCAGGTGGTCTGGCCATTTAGGTAGGTGCGGCGCAGTGCCTCGCGCTGACGGGTCATCTCGGCTTCGGCGTCGGCGCGCCGCTGCACCGTCGTTGGCGGGTAGATCGGATTGGGCAATGCCAATTGTTTCTCATTGTAATCATCGTCAGAGATCCGGTCGGCAATCACCCTTTTTAAAAATACCGACGCTCGCCCGGTCCGCTTCGGCCAGTATTTTCAATATGGAATCGGCGGTGGCGGCGGACTTGTCGTCCCCGTTGGCAATCGCCAGCTTTTGCGCCTCTTCGGCTTCCCCCTTGGCATCGCCGTATTGAGAAGTGGCAGCGTAGTGCCGCGCAAGCGCAATGCGGCGAGTGGGATTGGCGGGCTCTTTTTCAATGAGCTTACGAAGCAAGGTTTCTTTTTCATTCGTCACGCGCATTTGTTCCGCCGTGGGGGTATCTTCATACTGCCCCAGATTCTCGAACGGAACGGGCGTCGGTAACGAGAGTTCGTTCCTCGAAGCATCTAACTGCGCGTTGGTCTCTTCAAATTTCTTTCGATTGGATTCGAATTCCTGGACGGACTGTCTAAACTCTTTCATTACCTTCTCATCGGGAATATTGGCGACGTGGACCCCCGGGTCCGTCCATTGGGCGAACCACCGCTGGGCCACCACCGAGTTCGAAGTGTGGAAAAAGAAGCAGGCACCGATGATGACGACGACAGAGAACAACCCCTGTTTCATAGGAACCCCTCGGTAACTGCCCATAATGATTAAGGTGCAAGGCGGGGACCGAAATTCCAACGCTGCCCACCTACAGAGGGCGGACGAGTTTTAGGCAGTGTAAAAACGGTTGGGCCACCGCACAGGATACACCCTCCCACCGGACACCGGGCCGCGAGTGGATTACCGAAAAATAAGATTCCGGCGACGCGTCATTTGGTTTAAGGTGCGCCCCATGCGAGGACCTCTATTCTTTTTCGCGGCACTTCTATTTCCTTGGTCGGGCGGGGCTGCGGAGAACCCGCCGGAAGACTGGAGCCTACACGGACAGGCCACCGCCGTTCCGCAATACCACCCGCCCATTAAGGCGCCCTACTCAGGAACGAACAGCCTTAGCTCCCAGGCCGAAACCCGGGTTTCCATCACGTCCACCCTTTTTCTGGGACGGCGCTTATGGACAGGGGGTGAAGTCTTTCTGAATCCAGAAATAACCGGGGGATCCGGCTTTAGCGTTACGCGCGGACTTGCCGCCTTTCCCAACGGCGAAATTTACCGGGTGGACAGCGCGGACCCGCGAGTCTACTTGTCCCGTTTCTTTCTGCGGCAAAATTTCAACTTTGGCGGAGGTCAGGAAGCGGTCGAGACCGGAGCCAATCAACTGGCTAAGTCCCAAGATATTCACCGGCTCACGCTCACGGTGGGTAAGCTGAGCCTGAACGACGTTTTCGACGCCAACGCTTACTCCCACGATCCGCGCACTCAATTTTTAAACTGGGTCTTCATGGACAACGGCGCATGGGATTACGCGGCCGATACTCGCGGATACACTTGGATGTTGCTCGCCGAATATAATCGCGCCGACTGGACACTGCGGGCCGCCACCTCGATGGTTCCTGCTTCAGCCAACGGACTTGATTTCGACATGACCATCGCCCGGGCGCACGGGGACAACGCGGAGCTGGAATACCGATACCAGTTAGGGCAACGCCCCGGAAAAGTCCGACTGCTCGCCTACATCAACCACGCCCGGATGGGTCACTACCGCACGGCCGTGGACGCCGGCGGAGTTCCCGACGTTACCCTGTCTCGCCAATACCGGGCGAAGTACGGACTGGGATTAAACCTCGAGCAGGAAATTACGCCCGAGGTGGGGCTGTTTAGCCGCCTAGGATGGAATGACGGCAAAACCGAAACGTGGGCCTTCACCGAAATCGAACAGTTCTTTAGTCTCGGACTGAGCCTTAAGGGAAGTCTATGGGGCCGCAGCGAAGATCAGGGCGGAGTGGCCTTTGCGCTCAGCGGATTGTCGAAAGAGCACGCGGAATACTTCCGTCGGGGCGGCGTGGGTTTCATCGCCGGCGACGGACAGCTTAACTACGGATTGGAAATGCTTGGCGAGCTCTACTATTCCTTCAGAGTGGTTAAGAACCTATCGATTTCTCCGGACTTCCAACTCATCCTGAACCCCGCCTTCAACCAGGACCGAGGCCCGGTATCGGTCTTTACGGCGCGGGTTCACTACGAGTTATAGGGGCCGCGGCGAGGCCATGCCCCCCGCGCTAAGCGCTAGTTTGCCCCGTGGAAATCGAGTACCCCCGGGAACAAACCACCATCCCTAAAGTACGCTTTGGGATTTTTTGTTTTATCGGCTAGGTCTTGTAAAAGTACGTTGATTCCCGGACCCAGCGGAGCATCGCTGCGGATTTCGTAACGGCGCACCGGCCCGGTTAACTGACTGCGGAATGCTTCGAAAGCACGTTGGCCACGGATTAGTTTTAGGATCATGCGCTCGCGTAGGTCGCGACGATCGGTGGATAACTCGTGGTGGAAATCAAAATCGGCGACGTACTGCCACGTCTCGCGCCACGTTTCCTGCTTCTTGATGCACGCCAAGATCGGTCGCCCCTCTCCGCGTATCGGAGTAAAGAGCAGACACCACCGCATCTCCAGCGGAAGGGAGAACGTGCGAGACTCGACGTAGAGTTTGCTGGCCTCCATCACGCCGAGGCGCGTGCGATCGCTTCCCATTTCGCCGGTCTCCTTTATCGTTCCCCATTGCGATCGGTACCAGTAACCGGCTTTACCTTCGATGCCCGCACTTGATTTCCAACTGCCACCGCTGCCCAAAAACTCGAATCCCCCCGAGCCCTCAAGCCGAGTGTTGGCAAAGACGTGCACGCCGGCTTCGAGAGTTTGATTTTCCGTTTCAAATTTGGCGGTACGTTCCGTGGTGCCGTGTTCCTGAAAGAACTGAGATCGGATGGACAACTCCATCGTCGGCGGCACGAGCGGAGGGGGGACCTCGCCCACCACCTCTTCAACCACCTTGATGGCTTCGATCCGGTAGCCTGAAAAAAGCGCTGGATTCGCGTCACGTAGCGCAAGGGGATCCAAACGTTCTTTGCCAAAGGCATTCGCCCCCCACAGGTCGAGGCGTGGGAGCGGCTTGTCCGCCGATTTTTGGTGGCACTCAATGGTGCTGCGGCGAAAGGTTTGCTGAATCTGGTCCTCGCGCCGGTTCGGTTCTGCGACGGGGGCTCCGTCGGGCGCGGCCATTTTTTTCAAATATTCGTCGGCGGCTACGTAGCCCCGGAGGCGATTCAGGCTAATCCCCATGGGAAGTAATTTCGCCGCTTCGTCGGGGCCCCCGTCGAGATCGATTTCCACGATTCCCATGGGGTGGGGTCCCTGCGGTCCCGCTAGTGCTGCCACCAACATGCGGTACGGACTGGCTGACCACGGAGTGCTCGGCTTAGTCATTCGTCCGGGAAGCCCAACTTCCACCACGCCGGATTTGATCGGTGCCGGAACCAAGTTCTCGTCCAGTTTGGCCAATGTCGTTTCAAACGGCGTTAACGTTCCCGATCCGGTGACTAGTTACCGCAAGAATTTACGCCTAGCGTTAGGTTCCCTTTGCCGTTCCGTTGGGATTTCTTTTGGCTTTTTTACCTAATTTATTTCATAGGCTTAGGACTATCATCGGCGAACCGATTGGGCGGGTTACCTAAGCTTTAGTAAAAACCCTTCAACATGAACACGGCCTTCATCACGCGTTTTAGCGCGGACTTGGTAAGGCAAACGTAGCCCTTTTCATTGCTGTGGGTGCCCCAGCTGTTTTGGAAGACGATGCAGTCGGTAGGCGCCTTTTGTTCGGTGAGGGCCTTTTCAAAGCGTTGGCATAGTCCGGTGGCGGAGTTCTTCTTGTGACAATGGCCGACCGCCACGCCGATATGGGTGCCGCAGCCCCCTTTTTCGAAGTCTTTAAGATTATCGGCGGTGAGCAGAACCTGGGAGCCAAAGTTCTTGATGAGCCCCGTCCGGATGCTAATGAGCGCCGGCACCTTGGTGTAGAGCTGGGCGATTAGTAGCGTATAGAGCAGCTCCGGATCGTCTTTATACTCCTCGAACTTCATGCCAAGCTTTTCGCGTTGATCGATCGTGGCCTTCTTTACTTCGTCGTAATCTTTGCCCCGGAAATATCTCTTGTCGTCGTTGTCGGAGGGTTCACACTTTTCTTTGTAGGAAGAAAAGTAGCCGCTCCACTCGTTGAACTTGATCCCGATGTTGTCGTCGAAGAACTGCTTGCCGGTGAAATGGCCGGAATATTTTTCGTGGTGGTAGTCGGCGTCGAGAATTCCGGTGACCTCCTTGTGCGGCATCAGTGTGGAATGGGCCTCGGCCCAGTCTTTCATCGGCCACTGGAACGCCACGTCGCCCGAGGGCTTGGCCCCCATCGGAAGCGTTCCATATTTTTGCGTGAGGTACATCAGATCGTCGGTGTTCGTGCCGCCCGTTCCGCTACCGATTTCGGAGTTGTAGGCCGTGGCGAGGTAGGCCGGGTCTAGCTGGTGAACGTGCTTATCGGGATGCTGGCTCTTGGCGTAGAGCTCCAGGAAGGAGGTCATCGCGTACAGCCCGCAGTAGCCGTACGACCCCTGGCTTGAAATCTCGTCGGCGGGGGGAAGGGTTACCTCCCGGGCCGGCGCGGCCGTCCCTACGCAGAAAATCCAAAACAGCCCTAGATACCCAGTTTGGCGTCCCAATTTCATCGTACATCCCTCCCAAAACACCTTAAAAGGACGCTACAACAAATTTAACGCATTGAGCCACAAAAAAGTGGGGTTACCGCGTTCCCCGCTGAAATCAAGAGATGGTAAATTGCCGGCATGGATCTAGAACGTGTTCGCGTCGACGCCGTGCTCAAGACTCAATTCCCTTCCCTAAGCCGAAAGCAATTGGAGGAGGCTCTAGAGAGTGGGCTCGTCATCGGGCCCGACGGAAAGCGGTTGAAAAAAGGGGATAAACTTCCCGCCGAGGCGATTGAGTACCGCCGCCTGACCGAACAATTGGAGTCGCTTTCCCGCGGCAACCCTTCGCTACAGGTCACCATACTCGACGAACAAGCCCATTACGTCATAGTCGACAAGCCCGCCGGGATGCTTTGTAGA